>DASQLQ010000114.1:0-9146 GCA_035629935.1 Actinomycetota bacterium | reverse complement strand
TAAGCAGCTCCGTCGGTCGGGGGCTTGACGATGTCGCGTGCGGCTTGGCGAGCTGCCCCCGCTGCCGCTCCTACGAGGCCGACCCAGGCAGCCTTCTTCCCGACGGCTACCGATTCGTCGATCTGAGGCGGGTCTTCACGCGTCACCAGACGCCAGAGTGTGGTCACGAGGTAGGTAGCAAGCTTGACGGCGATCATCCCCGCGATCGCCGCCCCGATGGTCTGCAAGAGCGTCGGTTTCTGCGACGCGGCGCCATCTGGTTGAACGATCTCTTTGGTCATCTCGCGAGTATGCCCCCTGGGAGACTGCTTATGCCTCGATCATCTCTCGCTTCATGCCGACCAGGTCGTCCAGCTCGGCACCACCGTCGGGCGGACCGATCGAGATGATGCGGTCATCCGCCATCAGCACGAAGGTTGGTTTGGGCCGGTAGGTCCATCGACGTCCTCGCTGCACCGCGAGAACGAACATCCCCGTCTCGGTCTCGATCGACAGTTCTTTGATGGATCGTCCATCGGCCTGGGAACCGGGTCCGACCTCCGTCTCGTGGCCAACCTCATCGGATTCGACCAGTGCGGCGGCGATCACGGGGTGAAGTTCTTCGCCCTGCTCTACGAGTCGAGTCATCTCACGAGCAGAGTCGAAGATCGTCTCGGATGCCCATGCAAGGTGAAGCAATCCCCGTAGCTCGTCGGTGTTACGAGCTTCCTGCGAGCTTCTCAGGACCCAGGACTCGAGCTCGTCGTGGATAGCGTCGGAGCGAGCTTCGAGATTGCTGACTTCGGCGGCCAGAGCCTGGTCGTTCAGGAGAAGCGCTGAATAGGCGAGCCCGACCGCGACCTCTGCGGAGTTCTTCATCTCGATCAGAAGGTCGACCGCACGATCGAGGTCCGTCAGGGGGACCGACGGAGCGGGTGGGGCGGGCGGCAATGGCGGGGCCCCCATCATCTCGCGACAAAGAACGACACCGTCTTCGGGGCCCTTGACCAGAAGCACATCGTTTTCCGCGATCACGTAGTCCGCGTCGGGATCGAGATCCCAGTCGCCACCACGACGGGTTGCTATCAGCCACATCCCGATCTCGACGGGCATCGCAAGGTCCCGAAGGCTGCGTCCGATGGCTGAGGACCCTTCCCGGACCTTGATGCGCGACACGATCTCGTCGGCGTGGCGCAGATCGAGCTTGAGGTCTTCGAGGATGCCTAAACCCACCACGTGCGCGATGTCTTCGGCCGCGTCGGCGATCTTCTCAACCGCCGATGCGATCTCGAGCACCCCAGCCATGTGTTCGGCGTCCTCCGGGCTGCGCGCCGCGAGGATCGTCAGCTTGCGAAGCTCGCGCAGCTGACCGAACATGCGCTCTTCAAGGCGCGCTACTTCGCGCGCGAGGTCACTGTCGGTGAAGTAGACGGCGGCGTAGGCCAGGTCCACCATGAGCTCCGAGCCGTCTTTGATCTCGGCCAGGAGCCCCTTGACGGTTCTTCGGCCTTCTCCTTGATCCATCAGTGCCCCCTCAGGCGACGTTGGTGCGGTTCAGCGGCGCGGAAAGCAAGTCCGGGCAAGGCCGCAGGGAGCGTGCGGGCTTGAAAAGCCCGTGCGCGACCGAGAACGTGGCCCGGTGCGGCTTTACGCCCGGTGAACGCGGCGAACGTTGTCTGTGGGGGCACAATGTTGTCCTTTCAGGCTACTCCGAAGACGGTCAATGCGATCACTAGGCAGATGACTCCCATGAGGTCCATGCCACTCGTCACTAGGGGGATCGTGTGGTTGTCGGGATCGAATCCGAATCGGTAGGTGGTAACGGCCGCGTAGTAGCCGATGAAGCTGGCGACCAGCGTTGCCAGCATCCCGCCGAACAGGGTTATCCCGATGAATCGGAGGGCTCCCGGGTACTCGGCTCCGATCACTTCTGCGAGCGCGAGTGTCGACACCGCGGCGATCACGTAAACGGTGAAGCCGAGAACGAGGATGATCGTGCCGTCCAACAGAGCTGCCGGTTCGGGTCGAGCCCGCGGTGTTACCGCTCCTAGGTGCAGCTTGGATCCCAGACGCGCGGCGAGTATGCCCCCCAAGGCTCCGGTGTTCTCGAGGAATCCGGGGATGAGGATCAGAAGTGCGGGATAGGGCAGAAAGACCGCCCCCATGCGCGGTTCCACCACCGTGCCGGCAAGCACGTCGAGAACTATCGCGATGCAGAGCACCGGGAAGCTCTCGCGCACGATGCGCCGGGTCAGGTCGCTTCCCGTCGTCCAACCCCGGAAAAGCGAAATCACGGCCGCTACCGCGGCAAGGACTCCGAGAGCGGTCGTCAGAGTGCCTTGTCCGACGAGGAACGAAGCAAGAAGGAGACAGGGAAGAGTCACGACATCTCCGATCGCGGTGATGAGGGGCGACCCCACCGAGTCGAGGTCCCAGCCCCTGCGGTAGGACGCGATCGATAGATAGATCGTCACGGCCAGCACGACGACGGAGGAAAGCAGGCCTCCGACCAGTGCAACGACGATGAAGTCCCACACCGAGACCGTCTGCAAACCAAGCAAACTGGCGATCGCCCGAGCGAGGACACCCATCGCTACCGACGTCGAGATGGTGAGCAGCGCCGCTGCATAGATGTTCTGGACCAGAGAACCGGGTTTCTCGAAGGAGACCTCGAAGAGCCCCGAGTGGATCGAGGTCCCAAGCCGCGCCGCAAGAGCTCCAAAGATGTTTCCCCGCATCCCGATGGAGACCGGGATCAGCACGAACAGGCCCCGAACGTCCGCGATCCGGTCGCTCATGCCGGCGAGCGTCAGGCCGGCAGCGAGGGAGGTCAGGGCTGCGATGCAGACCGCGATGAATCCCTGCCTCATCGTCACCCGTTCGGAGCGCCAGTAATCGAAGACCTGGCGGGCCGGGTCGGCCACCCGGCGCCCCGTTCCGGTTATCGCCCGTGCCGGAGGGCCCAGAACGGCGCGGGCCGCGATTCCCATCCACCGAAGAGGCAGCGGGAGGGAACCTTTGGGCCGGTCCGGTCGTTTAACCATTTAGGGAAGGGAACCCCAAACCGGTCGCCCACGTCCAACCGAATACGGAGTGGGATACCGGTGTCGTCTCGATCGGTAGCAGAGCGAGCCGGCAAGAAAGGAAGTGGTGACCCCAGAATGGGTAAGCAGGAAGCGATCCGAGGGTCACGTCCGCAAGCATTACCGCGGGCGTCGCAAAAGTATCCGGAAGGCCGGATCTGTGCGTCCCCGGGTTGCAAGACGCGCCTCTCCACTTACAACCGCAGAGACAAGTGTTGGGCTCATGCGGAGATGAAGGTGCCCCGTTTGCGCGGCCGCAAGCCCGCCACCGGCCAAGCTTAGTTTCCGCCGATGGCCGAGCCCATCGGCGTTCGACGGACCGGCTTCCGTTAGCGGCGTCAATCAACAGGTAGGGTTTTCCCCTATGCGTGCTCGACTGCTTCAACTTTTCCTCTTGATCGCTGTGCTCGGGGCGGTCATGGTGCCTGCCTCAGCCGTTGTTGCGGCGCCCCGGGTTCCGATCGTTCTCGCTCAAGAGGAAGAGACCGATACGGAAGAGGGCGAGGCCGACGACAGCGGCGGCGAGGGTCAGGATGATCCGGCAGCCGAAACCGGTGCCGACGAAGAAGCGCCGGTTGAAGAAGAAACGGGACCACCATGGACTTACCAGATGGCACGCATGTCGATCGGTCTCATCCTGTTGCTCGCGATCGGGATGGCTCTTCTCTACCGGCGATTGATCGGCGGTCGTCAGAAGACCGGCGCGTAGAACCGATCGCCGGCCTGAGGTTCACATGGCCAAACTGATAGAGCCCAAGATCGCCGCCTCCGTCGCTCGCGCGCTATCCGGGGACCGATCGATCCCCCCCTCTTATCTCTCTGAACGACTGGTTCGAGATCTCGAAGTCGCCGTCCCTCGCGCCGAATCACTCGTGGCAGAGGTCAGCGGCATCCCGGCCCCCCCACCCGTGCGCTGGGGCGTCGTCGACCGATCGACCTGGGCAACGGCGAACATCCACGGCATGGTGACGATGCTTCAACCTTTGGCCGACCGACTCGGTCGGCGGATGGATGCCCAGCCCGTCGCGGCCCGGCTGGCTCAGCGAACCGCGGTTTCGGTCGAGATCGGCGCGCTCCTGGGTTTCGTCTCGCGCCGTGTGCTCGGTCAGTACGACCTGCTCGTGACCGAAGACGATCCGTGGAGAACGCCGCTTTACTTCGTCGGTCCGAACATGGTCGAGATCGAGCGCAGGCATGGTTTCGTGCCCGAGGACTTCGCTCTGTGGGTCGCGGTGCACGAAGTAACGCATCGATTCCAGTTCGAGGGCGTGCCCTGGTTGCGTGAGCGCTTCCTCGAGCTCATCCACACCTATCTGGGAGCGGTCGAGCTCGACGCGAAAGGATTCACCCAAAGGCTCGCAGGAGCCATCAAGCGGCTGACATCACGAGACGTCCCCCCGGAAGAGAGGAATCCGATCTACCTACTGGCGAACGAAGAGCAACGCAGGCTGATCGGCGAGATCCAGGCCTTGATGGCCGTCGTGGAGGGCCATGGGAATCACGTGATGGACACCGTTGGCGATCAGGTGATCCCTACGGTGGGCCGCATGCGAGCAGTATTCGATCGGCGGCGTGAACAAACGAATGTGATCCAGCGAGCGATCGGTCATGCGATCGGACTCGAGATGAAGCTGCGGCAATACGAGTTGGGTCAACGATTCTGCGATGAGGTCGTATCCCGCGAGGGCAGTGGCGCATTGACCCACCTGTGGCAGGACCCCGATCACCTGCCGAACCTGGATGAGTTGCGCAACCCCGGCCTGTGGATAGCGCGCGTCGCTGCCTGACTCTTGAACACGTACTGGAAGCGTTACGGAGGACCGGGCTACAAGCTCGTCGAGCAAGCGGAAGAAACGATCGCCCGCTACAACATGTTGTCCGGGGGAGAGACCGTGGTCGTCGGAGTTTCGGGAGGACCGGATTCCGTTTGTCTTTTGGACGTGTTGGCTCGCATCGGCGAGAAGCAGGAACTCGACCTCCTGGTTGCTCATGTCGACCATGGGCTCTCCGAAGAGACTTCTAATGTTGCCGCGCAGGTGTCGAAGCGCGCAGCAGAGCAGGGGTACGACGTGCACCTTGCTCGCGCCCCCGATCTCGAAGGCCCCAATCTGCATGCACGAGCGCGTGACTTCCGTTACGAGTTCCTACAGATCGTTGCCGAACGCGAAGGAGCCGATGCGATCGCAACGGCTCACACGCTCGATGACCGCGTCGAGACGACCCTAGCGAGGTTGATCCACGGAGCCGGGACCGAAGGATTGGCCGGGCTGCCTCCGATCGAAGGAGTTCGGATCCGTCCGCTGATCGGATGTCGTCGCGCTGAAACGCGGGCTTACTGCATCGAATGTGAACTGGAGTTCTACGACGACCCGGCGAATGAAGACCTGCGGTTCGAACGCCCGGCGGTTCGTTCGAACGTTGTCGCTCCGATCGAATCGCATTGGGGTGAAGGGGCCGTGCGATCGATCGCTCGATCTTCGGAGCGGCTGCGCGAAGACGCGACCGCATTGACCGGATTAGCGGAACGTCTGTACCCGGGGATCGTGACCGAGTCCGAGGAAGGACTCGCTATCGAACTCGAGCCGGTGCGAGCGTTGCCCCGGGCGTTGCGGCGTCGTCTCCTCGAACAGGCCGTTGGTCGGGTGCGCGATCGTTCCGGGGGGATCGAGGCGGTGTTGGATGCTCTCGACTCTCCGGGCACGGCTCCAGAGCGCCGTTTCTCTATCGCGTCCGGTATCGAGATGGTTCTGGGGGAGCAGAAGATCGTCGTGAGTAAACTCAACGCGACCGACGGATAGACGCTTCGAAGACAGAGGGGTGCGATGACCGAGGTTCACAAGGATGTCGACCGGATCCTCATCACCGCGGAAGAGATCCAGGACAAGATCATCGAGCTCGCCAAGCAGATCACCGAGGAATACCGAGACAAGGATCTGCTTTTGGTCGGGGTCCTCAAAGGCGCTTTCGTCTTCATGTCGGATCTGGCTCGAAGGATCGATCTGCCGATCGAGTTCGATTTCATGGCGGTCTCTTCGTACGGGACGGCCACCAAGTCGTCCGGCGTGGTCCGGATCCTCAAGGACCTCGATTACGAGATCACCGATCGCCACGTCCTTTTGGTGGAGGACATCATCGATTCGGGCCTCACGATCTCTTATCTGCTTCGCTACCTGGAGGCCCGACGGCCGGCTTCCCTGGAGATCTGCTCCCTGTTCTGGAAGAAGGGGGAGCAGGCCGTGCCGCTCGATGTGAAGTTCCCCGGCTTCGAGATCCCTCCGGTTTTCGTCGTGGGCTACGGGCTGGATTACGCCGAGCGATACCGGAACCTGCCCTACATCGGCGTTCTGAAGGAGACCGTCGTGCCTGGTTCGTTGGACGGGGCGTAGGCCTCAAGACCACGCCGGCCCACGCCGATGCAGGTGATGGACTCTGCCATCGGCCAGGGCAAAGGGAATACGTCCCTCGATTACTTGTTCTGTAGGCGTGAGGCGCTGCTACCCTTGGAAAACACATGAATCGCATCTTTAGATCCGCAGTTTTCTATCTGATCCTGATCGTCGCGGTCGTTTGGGTCTTCAACCTTTATCGCGCCAACGCGGAAAAACCCCAAACTCTCGAATCGGTCAACGTGTGGGTCGACCTCGTCGAGGGAGATCGCATCGACACCGCTAAATTCCTGACCAAGGACGAGAAGGTCGTCGGTGAGTGCTCGTGTGATGAGGGTGAGGAGTACGAGCTCTTCGTGCCTAAGGACACGATCGACGAATGGTCCGATTACGCGCAGGACCGTAACGTCGAGGTCTCCGCCGATCCTCAACAGGGATCGGTCTTCCTTTCCGTGCTGTTCCAGTTCCTCCCGATCCTGATCATCGTCGGGTTCTTCTTCTTCCTCATGCAGCAGATGCAGGGGGGCGGGAACCGGGTGATGTCTTTCGGCAAGTCCCGGGCCCGGCTGGTGACGAAGGACCAACCCAAGATCACATTCGCCGATGTTGCCGGACTCGATGAAGCCTGCGAGGAGTTACAGGAGATCAAGGAGTACCTCGAAGCGCCTCAGAAGTTCCAGGCGATGGGGGCCAAGATCCCCAAGGGTGTCTTGCTCTATGGGCCGCCGGGAACGGGAAAGACGCTCCTCGCCCGCGCCGTCGCCGGCGAGGCCGGTGTGCCGTACTTCTCCATCTCCGGTTCCGACTTCGTCGAGATGTTCGTTGGAGTGGGTGCATCGCGTGTCCGGGATCTTTTCGAGCAAGCGAAGGCCAACGCGCCGTCAATCGTTTTCATGGACGAGATCGACGCGGTGGGTCGTCACAGAGGTGCAGGTCTCGGTGGTGGCCACGACGAGCGCGAGCAGACCTTGAACCAGCTCCTCGTCGAGATGGATGGGTTCGACGTGAAAGCCGGCGTCATCTTGATCGCAGCGACGAACCGTCCAGACATCCTCGACCCCGCACTATTGCGCCCCGGTCGTTTCGATCGGCAGATCGTCGTAGACCGGCCCGACCTCAACGGCCGCATCGGCATCCTGAAGGTGCACACGCGTGGGAAGCCCTTGTCTAAAGAGATCGACATCGAAGTCCTTGCGCGTCGGACCCCTGGGTTCACCGGCGCCGATCTGGCGAACGTGGTCAACGAGGCAGCGTTGCTAGCAGCTCGTTTCTCCCGCACCGAGATAGGTATGAACGAGCTCGAAGAGGCGATCGATCGCGTCCTCGCCGGACCTGAGCGTCGCAGTCGAGTGATCTCCGAGAAGGAAAAGAAGGTCATCGCCTATCACGAGGCCGGCCACGCTTTAGTGAGTCATGCACTGCCCAATGCAGATCCTGTCCACAAGGTCTCGATCGTTTCTCGAGGCCGCGCTCTCGGTTACACACTCAACCTTCCGACCGAGGATCGATTCCTCGTTACGCGTTCCGAGTTGATCGACCAGCTCGCGATGTTGCTCGGGGGCCGCGTTGCAGAGGAAACGGTTTTCAATGAGCCCACGACCGGAGCACAGGATGACATCCAGCGCGCGACCAAGATCGCCCGTCAGATGGTCACCCAGTATGGGATGTCGCGGCTCGGCCCCCTCATGTTGGGCGAGGACCAAACGCAGCCGTTCCTGGGCCGCGACCTCGGTCACGTCAAGGACTACTCCGACCACGTCGCCGCCCAGATCGATGAGGAGATCCACCGCTTCATCGAGGAGGCCAGGGACGAGGCTTACGAGATCCTCACCAAGTACCGCGACAAGCTGGATCTGATGGTCGAGAAGCTGTTGGAGAAGGAGACTCTCGAACGAGACGAGGTCGCCGCCATCCTGGCCGAGGTTGCCAAGCAGTTCCCCGTCGATCCGATCGAGCGGTCGAAGATGCGACGACAGGCGCGCGACGCGGGTGCACCGCAGCACCTCGATAACCCGGAGAAGACGAAGCGACGTCCCACGCCCTCACCCCGACCTCGATTGGGCGAGGCGTAGCCGCACTCGCGGCGATGCGGGGCGACACTGCCCGCCTGCTCAGACAGTCCTCGGCGCGTGGAATCGCGTGCGCCTGCGGAACTCGCGATCGGTTCAGCGCCGCCCCTCCTCGCCGCTACCCTTGTTCGTATGAGTGATTTTGATCCGGCTGTTATCGCGGATGCTGTTCGGGCGATCCTGAAGGGGATCGGGGAGGATCCTGAACGCCAGGGGCTTGCGCGGACGCCGGAGCGGGTCGCCTCCATGTATCAGGAGCTGTTCTCGGGGGTCGGGAAGGACCCGGTGCTCGAGATCGATGCCGTGTTCGATGCCGAGCACGATGAGATGATCATGGTCCGGGACATTCCGCTGTCATCTTTATGTGAACACCACTTGATTCCATTCATCGGTAAGGCTCACGTCGCCTACATCCCCAACGAGGAAGGGCAGATCACCGGCCTGTCCAAGCTCGCCCGGGTCGTCGACCTGCTATCGAGGCGCCCCCAGGTCCAGGAGCGTTTGACCACCCAGATCGCCGACACGATCGAGAAGGCACTCAACCCCCGTGGGGTTCTGGTCGTGATCGAAGCCGAGCATCTCTGTATGACGATGCGCGGGGTGCGCAAGCCCGGTAGTGAAACCGTCAC
>DASQLQ010000113.1:0-30089 GCA_035629935.1 Actinomycetota bacterium | reverse complement strand
CTATTTCCCCTGGTCAGAGGCACTTTTCGGGAGGAAGCGGCGAAAAAGAGACAGAAACGAGGATTAATGGCAGTATCAGCGGGCATTAACGCTCTGTAGTTGCACGGATGCATAGAGTACGTTTTGCCCGAATTGTTCTTGGAGGGTAGATGAAGCCGATCGGACTCGACAGAGCTCGGATCCTGGTGGTGGACGACGATCCCACCATCGGATTCCTGATTCAGACCGCGCTGCAAGTCGCGGGTTATCGATTCGTCTCTGTTGTCACCGACGCGCGCGAAGCAACCGAACGTTTCCGAACGGTGATGCCCGATCTAGTCGTGCTCGACTTCCACATGCCGCACATGGACGGTTTCAGTCTGCTGCATCGTCTGACCGCGGAGATGCCGGTCGACCTTCCCGTCCCAGTGTTGATGTTGACAGCGGACATCTCGCCCGAAGTGAAGAGAGAAGCGCTTCTCGCCGGAGCGAAGGACTTCGTCGAGAAACCCTTCGACAACACCGAGCTGCTGCTTCGGATCCGCAACCTCCTCGAGACCAGACTGTTGCAGCTCGAGCTGATCGTCGAGAACGAAACTCTGGAAGAGAGGGTTAGCTCTCGGACCATCGAGCTCGAGCACGCTCGGCGCGAAGCTCTCGAGCATCTGGCCGTTGCAGCCGAGTTCCGCGACGACATGACCGGAGAGCATGCGAAAAGGGTCGGCCGCTTCGCCGCCCTTATCGCCCAGGCGATGGGTCAGGCCGAGGAGATCGTGGCCCTGCTCGCCCGGGCCGCCCCCTTGCACGACATCGGCAAGATCGGGATCCGTGACTCGATCCTGTTGAAGCCCGGCCCTTTGACCGTCGAAGAGTTCGAGTTGATGAAGAAGCACACCCAGATCGGTGGCCAGATCCTTGCCGACAGCAAGGTGCGGGTTCTCCAGATGGCGCGGGAGATCGCATTGACACATCACGAGCGGTGGGACGGGAAAGGCTACGAAGGATTGAAGGGCCTCGAGATCCCGCTATCGGGTCGCATCACGGCCCTCGCCGACACGTTCGACGCCATGACGCACGATCGTCCCTACCGCAAGGGAAGTCCTCCGGAACTAGCGCTCCAAGAGATCCACAAACAGAGGGGAGCCCAGTTCGATCCGGAGGTAGTCGACATCGTCGAAGACACCGACGTGGTCATCAGGCTGGCGGAAGAGAGCCCAGCGGTCGAGGACCTGCGGGAGATCGCTATCTAACTAGCGCGTTTCTTTATGGGCAGTGTGACCCGAGCACCACCGGCAGTACTTCTTCAGCTCGACACGATCTCGACTGTTGTGCCGGTTCTTCTCCGTGATGTAGTTACGCCGCTTGCATTGGCTGCATTCGAGCGTCACGTGTATCCGTTTGTCGCTGGCCATTTTTCCTCCTCGCCGAACGTTCTACCCTCGCCGAACGTCGAGACGTCCGGCGTTCCGCGAAACTTCGTTTGACGCTTCCTTCGTAGCGGCGGGTGGACTTGAACCACCGACTCGGCGATTATGAGCCGCCTGCTCTACCCCTGAGCTACGCCGCCATGGGTCCCTCGCAAGCAAGGGTACGGCGAGCCCCCTCACGGAATCGAACCGTGGACCTTCTCCTTACCATGGAGACGCTCTGCCGTCTGAGCTAAGGGGGCCTAACAACGGCTCCGAAGAATACCTGTTCTGTTACCGCCGACGGCCGAGCCCGCCGGCGTTCGACGGACCGACTTGCCCTTGGATCGTTCGTTAAATCGACCCTGGGGCCCCCAGGACCCGGGCCACTTCTCGGTACAGCGATTCGGCGTCCTCCCGGGAATCGGCGATCGCCACGCAACCCAGCTTGCCGAACTCGTTGAGGGCCCCCAGGAGATGCAGCGTGGCACCCGTCCTCGAGGATTCGGAATAGGCGAGGCCCCTGATATCCAGCGCGTCGATCACCTTCTCGGGGCGAAGCCCCAACAGAGAATCAGATTTCAGGTTGTCGCTGGCCACGTAGTACTTGGGCTTGCCATCAGCCACCAGATCGCCGGTGGCTTCGTCGTAGTGACCGCGAGTTACGAAGCGGGCGACATAGAAGGGATGGGAAGTGCCACCCATCCGCAGGTTGATCTCGCTCACGAACGGCTTGGGGTTGGTTCCCGGCACGAGAACGAAGTCGATACCGAACGATCCCACCACGCCCTTTTCAGCGAGAACCCGCGCCATCCGCCGGCCGGCATCCTGGATCGCTTCGCGATAAGCGTCTTGTGCGGGGAAACGACAGCCGAGATAGACCTGGTTGTCCGGCCCCCCCAGTATCTGATCGTGCGTCGAGACAACTTCGAAGCTGCCGTCGGCTGCGATCCGTAATTGGGTGCTCGGTGAGACCGTGCCCGGGGCACGTAACAACTCCTCAACCACCGCTCCTTCCGAAGCGATCTTCCGCTCGAAGGACGGCCAAGATTCCTCCAGCGCGCAGAAGCTCGTCTCCGTCTCTGCCAGCGGTGAACGCAACTCGGATAACGAGACGATCGCGTTGCCTTGCCCGGAGAAACCGTTGTTGAGCTTGATCACTGCGGATTCGACACTGTCCGACGCGAGCGAGATGACCGCCCGTTCGACCTCTGCGACCGACCTCAGGTCCTCCGCGCCAGGAAGCACCGCAACGCCGGCTTCCTGTGCGACCCGCCGTGATCCACTCTTCGAGCCAAGCCACGCCAGATCCGGATGTGGGCCGTAGACGACGACACCGAGTGCTTCCATCAATCGCCACTCGATCTCTGTGACGTTGAACGTCAGCGCGTACGCGTTCTTCCCATCCAGATGAGTGCGGATCTCTGTGACTTTGTCGGGCCGCTCCACGAGCTTCTCCGACAAGGGCAACGGGCGCGTGTCGTCCAGAGAGACAAGGTGGAGCCGCTTACGAGCACCGGCGGGATCGGGCAAGAACGAAAGGTAGTAGTCGACGATGACCGGGTCGATCGAAGCCGACGTGACGTAGACCATGTCCAGGTCGGGCCGGTCGAGGATCAGCGTCATGAACAGCATCCGCTCTTCGTAGAACTGGATGCCCACGATCTTGCGCAACTCTTCTACCGGGAACGACAGGGACGGCACCACGATGATCGTCCCCTCCTCGATATCCGACAGTGCCCGGGAGCCGAGGGACCCGCTCAGGATGCGACGCTGGCCCTCCACATCCAGGCGGGCTAGTGATCGATCGGTCATCCACGAATGCTAGTCAGCCCCGGGGGCGCTCTGGACCCCCGATGGGGGACAAGGCTCCCCCGATAGGGGGATTGCCCCATTTGCGAATTATTGGTCCGCTGATGTTGCCGGTTGTCCACCTTCAACGCGGGGGCTGATATCTAGTCGTGAGATTACGAACGCGCGCCATATCGACCACTGTTCTGGTAGCGATGCTTCTGGGCCTGAATGGTTCCGCGGCCGCCTATCCGTTCAAGCACAACCTGGGACCGAGCTCGAAAGGCAAAGACGTACGAGCACTCGAGGTGCGGGTTGCCGGGTGGTTCCCAGCCCACTCGCAGCGACTGCTGCGCGTGGACCGCAATTTCGGGAGTCGAACACTTCGGGCGGTCAAGGCCTTCCAGAGGCACTACGGCCTCACCGTGGACGGCGTTGCCGGTCCCCAGACCTTCCGAACCCTTGCCCACCTCGAGGACGGGGATGGTTCGACGCGTCACTTCTCGTGGGCGGAGTTCGCCCAGCATCGGAGCTCGAGCTGCTCCCGGAAGGCAGCACGGTATGCGGGGACCTTCCATGGGGGCCCGGTCGGCCACCGGGCGGTGAAACGTCACGTCATGGAGATGATGTGGCGACTCGAAGCGATCCGCGCAAAAGCCCACGCACCGGTCATCGTCGAATCGGGATTCAGAAGCATCGCCTACAACCGGTGCATCGACGGTGCGACCGTGTCTCAGCATCTGTATGGATACGCGGCCGACATCCGAATGCCCGGCATCTCCGCAGCACGAGAGCGGATCATGGCGAAACGAAGTCAGATCTACGGGGTCTCGTGTTACTCATCTCTTGGTCACAATCATCTCGACCTCCGCATCGAGAACCGGGAGCTTCCCGAGTTGCATATCTGGTGGTGGCCGGATCGCGACAAAGCCGGACGACATCTGAGCGACAGCGGCTCTCCTTGCTGGGGCGAGTGACTACGGTCTGATGCCCTAGCCTTGCGCCTCGTGGCCGAGGTAAGACCGAACCCATCTGAAGAACGAACGATCGAGGAGATAGCCGGCGCGATCGGGCGAGCAACCAACGTCGTCGTCCTTTCCGGGGCCGGCATCTCTACGGAGTCGGGCATCCCCGATTTCCGCGGCCCCAACGGCGTCTGGACGAAGGATCCGAAAGCCGAACGCATGGCGACGCTGCAGCACTACATGGCGGATCCCGAGTTGCGGGTTCAGGCCTGGCAAGCTCGGATGAACCATCCCGCCTGGCAAGCGCAACCGAATAACGGCCACGTCGCGCTCGCCGAGCTCGAACGCAAGGGCAAGCTCCAAACCTTGGTGACGCAGAATGTCGACGGCCTTCACCAACTCGCCGGTACATCACCCGCGATCCTGATCGAGATCCATGGAACGATGCGCGAGGTCAATTGCATGTCGTGTGGCGAGCGTGCCCCGATGGAGAAAGCTCTCGAGCGGGTGCGTGACGGAGAGTCCGATCCACCCTGCCGGACGTGCGGAGGGATCCTTAAGTCGGCCACGATCTCGTTCGGTCAGAACCTGATCCAGGCCGATCTACATAGAGCCCACCAGGCGGCCGGGACCGCCGACGTCTTCATCGCCATTGGCACCTCACTTGCGGTGTATCCCGTCGCCTATCTGCCTCGGATGGCGTTGGACAACGGAGCCCGTTTGCTGATCGTCAACGCCGAGCCCACCGGTCTGGACGGGGAGGCCGACTGGGTCATCCAACGTCCGATCGGCGATGCGTTGCCCGAGATCGTGGCTTTGGTCTAATGCGCCGGTTCCGCGAAGCCGAGCCAGGCGGCTCCGCGGAACCAAACATCAGGAGTGTCGATGCCTCTTGATAGGCGAAGCAGCCTGCAGACACCGATCGCTCTCATTCGGTTCTTCCTGCGCAAGTAAAGCTCGGTAGCGGCCCCGCCGGTCCTGAACCTTTACCTTGTAGTTGCCGTTTTCGTCCGTCGTTGCTCTTGCTTGGCTCAAGTCCCACTTGCCCTTGGTTCTGTATTGGATGGCCACCTCGACGTTCGAGATACAGGCGTTCGTACCGTCCGTCGTCGTCACTCGACCTTTAGCAGTTAAGTGCCGCTTGAGCGTCAAAGTTACCGACCGAGCGTGTTCGGCACGGTCCCCTTCCGCAGGTTCTGCTCCTGAATTGCTCGTTGGGCTAGGGCTCGCCGAATGGAAATCGGCGGCGCTGTCGTCGGTGTCGTCGCCTGTATCGAGGTTGTCGGCCTCGTCACCACCCGAGAGCCTCCGCTCCATGGATTGGCCCGGCACCAAGCCCGTCGTGCCGTTGAAGGGTGTGCCCGTTCCCTCTTTGTCACCCGAGTAATTGCCCCACGACACACAGTCGACATCCGTGGCGAAGCAAACCTTGCCCCCGGCCGCCGCGATCACAGGAGTCATCGTCAGATCCGCGGTCACGCCGAACGTTGCTTCAGCTTCCGAAGTGGCCACCAGGATGTACGCGTTGTCGGCGGAGTTCTCCACCGGCTGCGTGAACGTGAACGACCCGACCTCTTCGCCGGCCGCGTCGAAGACCGTCACATCATGACCGGTAACGACACTCTGGCCCGAGGAGTACATCTGTAGCTCGACGAACTGTGCCGCCGGTTGTTCGGCGGTTCCGGCGAATACCTCACGAACCTTCATCAGGTGAAACACAGCTTGTGCGGGGGGTGCACTCGTGACGAGGATGGCGCCGGTCATTCCGATCGCCATGAGGGTGGCTCGAGCTCGGGGGCCGCGCTTCACCGGACCACCACCGTGCCGCACATGCCGGTGCACTTTCCGCCTTCGACGACGGAGTGACCCTTGACCGTGCAATGGAACTTGTACTTGCCCGCTTTGGAGAAACGCATCCTGATGCTGGCTCCGGCCGGGACCGCCTTGTCCTTCCCCCAGGCGCCGCGGTATGCAGTGACGGTGTGCTCGGCGCTGGTCGGATTCACCCAGACGATCTTGTCCCCTGTGACTATCGCCCTCTTCATCGGGCTCCAGGAGTACTGGCCGTCCTCGCTGACGGCCTTGAAACGGGCCGATCCCGCACCCGAGGTTCCGGGGGCCGAGACGAGACCCAAAACGAGCGCCACTACGACCACGATCCGTCGAACCATCCACGCCTCCCTCGCCAGCACGACTGTGTTCAATAATCTCTACGTGGAGATGAGCAGGGGAGATTGCCGACATCCGATCTCGACCGGGAGACGTACTAACTAGTGTGGTCGCTCTCGGATGAGTCGTTGCTGGCGGGGTTCGCGTCTGGGGACCCCGAAGCAGCCGTAGCTTTCGTTCGACGATTCCAAGGTCGTGTCTACGGGATGGCTCTGACCATCCTGAGGGACGCGCACGCGGCCGAAGACATCGCTCAGGAGACCTTCATCCGGGCCCTGCGCGGCGCCGGCGCTTACGACGCCAGGAAGGGACGAGTGTCAACGTGGCTCTTGACCATCGCACGCAACGCCTCGGTGGATCTGCTGCGGGTTCGCCGGAGCGAGCCCATGGATCCCGAGACGTTGCTCGCGCTCGAGGTCCCGGACGAGGACGAGTCACAAGATCCGGCTGTAACTGCCGACGATCGAAGGAGGGTCCAGCGGGCAGTGGCCACGATCCCGATCGATCAACGTCGAGCACTGGTGATGGCCGCATTCTTCGGTTACACGGCACGCGAGATCGGGGTGCAGGAAGACATCCCACTCGGCACCGTGAAAACCCGGATCCGGACTGCGATGTTGAAACTCAGGTCGGCATTGGAGGTGAGCGATGAGCTCTAATCCATCCTGCAAAGAGGTGCGCGACCTGGCACCGGAGTTGGCATTGAACATCGCCTCCGGAGAAGACAGAGCCCGGGCCCTCGATCACATCGCCACCTGCCCCGAATGCCGCCGGTTCGTCGACGAGTTGGCGACGGCGGCCGACGAAGTGCTGATCCTTGCCCCCGAGCGCGAACCGACCGTGGGATTCGAGAAGAGGGTGCTGTCTGCGATCGACGAGCGGAAGCCGGTCCGTCGCAGATGGGCATTCGCCGCCGCTGCCACGCTGGTTGCTGCGGCGCTCGGCGCCGGAGCCGTCTTCTGGTCCACGGCCGACGAGCGGGAGTTGGCAGGATCGGTGCGAAGCGCACTGGCCGAAGCCGACGGCAAGTACTTCTCGGTGCTACCGATGCACGACTCGAGCGGTGCCAAAGTAGCGAACGTGTTCGCATACGAAGGACATCCTTCGTGGGTATTCGTCGTGTGGGAAGAACCGCTGGATCGCGACACCATGACCATCCAGGCCCACCTGGTCGACGGGGACAAGCTCGCGCTGGGGACGTTCGATTCCGACGGGACCAAGCGAACCTGGGGCAGTCCCCTACCGGGAAGCCTTCACGACCTCAGCGCGATCAGTGTCCTGGCGAGTCATGGAGTGGACTCGACCGCTTCCTTCCATCGCGGCGACTAAGCCGCAGGGAGGAACCCTAGGCGTAGCACTCGATCGGGCGCGGGTCCTCGACGGTCATCTCCGCCAAACGGAGGTGGCAACCGCCACAGGGCTGCTTGGGGTTCGAGCAATCGGTGGCGTAAGCCGGAGTGATGCCCAGTAGTGCCGTGAACAGACCGGTAGCGATAGCAAGCCGAAGCGCCTTCATCTCACCCTCCATTGGGTAGCCGCAGATTTGTGGGCGAACCATACCAAGCTAAGTCAAATGGGGCAGGACCCAGGTGCCCCGAGGCGAACCTTCTATCAATGAGGCCCCCCACGCTGCGTGCGCTATGCGCCGCCGCCATCTGCTCAGTCTTTCTCATCGCGATCGGCAACGCAGGCGCCCAGGCCCCGTCACAGGTGTCCCCTGGGCCGACACCCAAGGCTCGGTGCGGGCCGGGTTCGAAACCGGAAACCGGCATGCAGGGGCGCGTTCCTCCGAAGGAGATCGCCAGTGGCCGTGCGGCCAAGGGCTACACCTGCAATACGAAAGAGATCGGGCACTTCGGCACCAGGGGTGGCTACAAGACAGAACGATTCGTAGACAAGGCCGGGAACGAATGCGCCTTCTATGACTCGACACTGTTGTTCCCGAAGGACGCTGCTGAGGCGGGTCAGAACCTCACCGGTGTGTACGTACTGGACATGTCCGATCCGACCAACCCAGTTAAAACAGAAACCCTGGTCACCCCCGCGATGCAATCGCCTCACGAGTCGATGGAGCTCAACACGAAGCGCGGTCTCCTGGCGGCGGTCACGGCCAACCCGGTTTTCTATCCGGGCGTCCTCGATGTCTACGACCTGAACGAAGATTGCCGTCATCCGGAGTTGAAGGCAAGCCTCCCGGTAGGAGGGCTTGGTCACGAGAGTGGCTTCGCTCCCGACGGAAAGACGTTCTACTCGGCTTCGCTCAGCGGCAACATCTTGACGGCGATCGATGTGACCAACCCGTCGACACCCATCCCGATGTGGACGGGGGAATACGAGTCCCACGGTCTATCGGTGAGCGATGACGGGAACAGGGCATACCTCGCCGCTCAGCCGGGCCTGATAATCCTCGACGTCAGCGAGATCCAGGCACGCACTCCAAACCCACAAGTGACCGAGGTTGCCACACTGACCTGGCCGACGGTCAGCACTCCGCAGATAACGATCCCCGTGACGATCAAAGGCCATCCCTACCTGATCGAGATGGATGAGTTCTCTCGGGATGACTGGTCCACGGGTGCAGCGCGGATCATCGACATCGCCGACGAGAAGAACCCGCGCGTCATCTCGAACATCAAGCTCGAGGTGAACATGACGAAGACCCGCGAGAAGATATCGAGCGATCCCGGTGCCGGGGACTCATTCGTCGACGGATTGCAGGGTTACGCCGGGCATTACTGCGAAGTACCCCAGCGTAAGGATCCCGGGGTGGTGGCGTGCACGTTCATCCTGTCGGGTCTTCGACTCTTCGATATCCGAGACCCCTTCCATCCAAGGGAGATCGCCTACTTCAACGGACCTGCTGTGCCGAAGGATCCGGGTCCGGAGGGCGGCACGGGTTCGGGTTCGAACTATGCGATGTCCCAACCGGCCTTCGTCCCCGAGCGCGGCGAGATCTGGTACACGGATGGCAACCACGGTTTCTCGGCGGTGAAGGTGACGAACGGCGTGTGGCCATTCGATCGCAAGGGCGGTCCCAAGACCAACCCGGCCCCCGGCGACCAACCGGCGGGGACGGGGTCAGGATCGGGTTCGGATGACTCGGGTCAAGCGCAGAGTTCTGGGTCGAGCGGCTCGGACACTGAGGTTCTGGAATCAGCCCAACAGCAGACCGACGACGCGGTCGCACCACTCACGGGCGCACAGATCGGTATCTTCTTGCTTTTCGCCGCAGCCGCGTTGACAAGCGGGGGTCTCCTACTCATCCGCCGACGCAGTCGCTAATAGATTCAGTAACTCAGAACGGTGGCGGGAAGAGGATTCGAACCTCTGAAGGCATTCGCCGACGATTTTACAGACCGTTCCCTTTGGCCACTCGGGCATCCCGCCGATGGTGCGGCAGTGAGACTAACTAACGATGGGCGGGTCTAGTCCCCGGCCTCGTCGATGGATACATGCCGGCTCTCCAGCAACTCGGCCAGCGACGAATCCGGGTCCAGGGAACCGGTCACGGCCTCGTCATCCTCGATAGCTTCCAGATCGACCGGCTGACCGACCGGCTCGTAGTCGAGGCCCTGGGTAGATAGAGCAGCCTGCAAAGCGGCCTCGGCCAAGGCGAACGTCCCGATCCCCGGATCGGAGCCCGAGGCCCACAAGGATTCGCCGGCCACCCTGAACTCGGAACGGTCGGGAACGAACGCGTCTCCGAAGCGACGCGCCGCCGTATAGATCGGTTGGTTCTTCGCCTTTTCGGCAGTCTTTTTGCTGACGACACCCAGTACACGTCGCTCGGCCTCGTGGAGCCAATCGATCAAGGGACGCATCGGGTTCTTCGCCTCGCCGTTCGCTTGATACCAACCGAAGTGAACGTGCGGAGGAGTCGTTGCCGCGTTCCCGGAGTTACCGCAGTACCCGACCACGTCGCCGATAGAAACCGAGTCGCCGGCACCGAACTGTTCGGTGTTCAGTTCGGAGAGGTGTGTCATGTACCAGTAGGACCCGTCGGCTTCGTGCACCCGGGCGGTGATACCGCCGAGACCACCGTCGGAGATGCTGAGTGTGCCGTTCTCGGGTGCAAGGATCGGGTCACCGTAGTCACAGAAAACATCCTGACCCTCGTGCTGACGGATCTGTCCCGGCGCCGGCCCGTAGCGCGGTGCGTGCCACGTGTCGACCCACGACGAAGGCCCGGCGATTATGAACGGAGGGAACACCCGACGGGTAACTTCCGCAGCGTCAACCCCTAGTCCGCGTAACTGTGCAGCTACCGCGACGAGTTTGCGTGTGTCGTATGCACCGGGGATGCGGCCCGCAACGCTGTCGGGTGGATCGACCTTCTTGTCCTTCTTCTTCTTGTTGCCCTTACGAAGGTCGGAGACATCGTCCTTCCCATTCTTCTTGCCGTCCTTATCGTCCTTGCCGGACTCATCGTCCTTGTCCCCATCCTTGTTCGGCTTTCCGTCATCCTGGCCCTCGCTGCCGTCGTCGCCGCCTTCATCCTCGTTCGGGATGATGCCGCCGTCGTCGTCGCCGCCGCCGTCGTCGTTACCGCCACCGCCTCCGCCGCCGTCGTCATCATCGTCGTCGGGCTTCGGTGTGTTGAGGATGTCGGTGAGACCTGGAGTCGGGACCTGGATGATGCCGGCGTGGGCATTCTGGGTCGCGACGCGCTGAGCCGGCCAGGGCACGAACATCAACCCGGCCAGAAGGAGCACGATCGCCAGAGCGAATCGAGCCGATCTCGTCATCTAGTCCTTCGCCACCTCGCCACCTCGTGTGCCAAACCCATCAGCGTGTGCCAAACCCATCAGCTGGGCGGTAAGCCTAGGGCCGATCTGTCTATATGTACTAACGAGATTCCCGCGGTTTCCTAACGCGGGTTTCGATGCTATTTGTCCGACTTCGCCCTGGACATAGCCCGAATGGGTGGTTTCTAGATTATCGAGCGCTCCGCCAGGGCCGTGATCAGCGGCGGATAGATGAATGCCGCCAGGAGGGCCAGAGCCGCTACCCCCATCGCTGCCCGCATCAGATAGGGGATCTCGAGCGGCTCTTCACTGGTCGGCGCATCGAAGAACATCCGTTTGACGACGGCGAGGTAGTACCAGGCGGCGATGACGGCATTGAGGCCCATCGTGGCCGCCAGCCAGTAGACCTGGGCGTCGATCGTCGCCTTGAAGACGAACAGCTTCGCCCAGAACCCCGCCATGGGAGGCACCCCAGCGAGCGACACTAGGAATCCCGCGAGCAAGGTCGCCAGCACGGGGCTCCGCAGCCACAGACCGGAATAGTCGGAGATGAAATATGACCCGCCTTGGCGACCGAACGCGACGGCTGCAGCGAAGGCACCCAGATCCATCACCGCATAGATAGCGAGATAGATGAGGGCCGATTGAAGCGCTTGAGCGTTCATGCCCGGGGCCGCCGGATCGATCAGCGCGAACGCGACCAGAACGTAACCCGATTGTGCGATGCCGGAGTAGGCCAGCAGGCGGATGATGTGCTGCTGGCGCAACGCGATGAGGTTACCCACCGACATCGTCAACGTTGCGAGCACGGCGAAGATCGGTCGCCACGTATCGGCGACCGAGGGGAATGCGATGAACATCAGGACCAGCAGCCCCACGAATCCACCAACCTTGGATGCGGTCGACAGGAAGGCGGCAACGGGTGACGGAGCCCCTTCGTAGGTGTCCGGGGCCCAGAAATGGAACGGCACCGCCGAGATCTTGAACGCGAACCCCACAACGACGAAGAAGACACTAAGGACGACGATCGGTTCGGATGGAGATGCTGCAAGCTCGCTGTTGATCTTGGACAAGAGCGTTTGTCCAGTGATCCCGTAGATGATCGACATCCCGTACAACATCACGGCCGACGAGAGAACTCCGAAGAGGAAGAACTTGAGCGCAGCTTCGTTCGACTTTGCATCACGTTTCCGAAGAGCCGTCATGACGAACCCGGGGACGCTGATCAGCTCAATCGCGATGAACACGGTCACGAGATCGCGTGAGCTTGCCATCACCACGCCGCCCAGCAGAGCCGTCAGAAGGAGGAAGTAGTACTCGCCCTGGTAATAACGCCCCGACCGAAAGTAGTGGAACGAGATAGCCAGCACTATCAGCCCGATGAGGCAGAAAAGCCCTTTGAACAAGAGTGCGAACCCGTCGACCTCGAAGGATCCGGCCAGCGTCACATGGTTCCCCGTACCTATGAGGGACACGACCGCGGCGAGAGTGCCGAATATCCCGGCGGCCGACAACGGCATCGCGATCCACTTGCCTTCATCCGGCACGAACAGATCGATGAGCAACACGGCACAGGCCGCGATCGTCAACACCACCTCGGGTGCCAGCGCGTGCCAGTCGACAGGATTCATAAGTGGATGCCTCTACCCGCCTAGTGCGCCCATGATGGTGGACACTGCCTCGGACGTAAGACCTAGGACGAGTTTCGGGAACAGCCCGGCCGCCAGGATGAGCACGAGCAACGGTGCCCATGCGTACCACTCGAGCGCCTGGACATCGTGGATGCCTTTGCCGTCGGCAAACTTGTCGGGCACCCGCCCGAGATTCACTCGTTGCACCGTCCACAACAGATATCCCGCGGTCAGCACGGTGCCGATACCACCCCCGACCATCAAGACCCGGAACAGGACCGGATCCAATGGGGACGCCGGGTTATACGAGCCCAGCAACGCGAGCATCTCGCCCCAGAACCCAGCCAACCCCGGTAAGCCCAGCGATGCGATCGCGCAGTAGGTGAAGACCGATCCGAACCGTGGGATCTGTGCGAGCAGTCCGCCTAGCTCAGAGATCTCCCTCGTGTGATAGCGCTCGTGGATCGAGCCGGCGAGGAAGAAGAGCATCCCAGTGATCAACCCGTGGGCGACCATCCCGAAGACCGCTCCGTTGATGCCCGCCTCGGTCAGCGTGGCGATCCCCAACATCACGAAGCCCATGTGGCCGACGGATGAGAAAGCGATCAGTCGTTTCAGGTCGCTCTGAGCGAAACAACACAGAGCCCCGTAGATGATCGCTATGACCGCAAGGATGCCGATGATCGGTGCGTACGTGACCGCCGCGTCGGGAAGGATCGGCAACGCGATCCGGACGAAGCCGTAAGTCCCCATCTTCAAGAGGATCGCCGCCAGCAGGACCGACCCCACGGTGGGCGCCTCGGTATGAGCATCCGGGAGCCACGTGTGGAATGGCCACATCGGAACCTTGATCGCAAGGCCGAGGAACAGTCCAAGGAACACGAGGTTCTGGAATAGATCCGATCCGATCCCGGCGGCCCCCAGCTCGCGCAGCTCGATCATGTCGAACGTCCCGGTCTTGATCCATAGCGCCAAGAAACCAAGCAGCATGAAGATCGAGCCGAACAATGTGTAGAGGAAGAACTTCACGGCCGCGTACTCGCGTCGTGGGCCTCCCCAGATGCCGATCATGAAATACATCGGGACGAGCACGGCTTCCCAGAAGACGAAGAACAGGATGAGGTCGAGGGCAACGAAGGACCCATTCATCCCGGTCTCGAGCACGAGAACCAGTGCCAGGAAAGCCTTGGGTTTGCCCGGCTCCGGCACGTGCCACCAGAGATAGATCATGCACAGGAACGTCACTAGCAGCGACAGGATCAACAGCGGAAGCGAGATCCCGTCGACACCGATGTGATAGTTCGCCGATATCTGCTCGATCCACGTCGCGTTAACCTCGAGCTGTATCTCGCCCGTAGCCCCGTAGTCGAAGCGGGCCATGACCAGCAGCCCTGCGATGAGCGCCAGTCCGGCGAACAACGTGCCTACAGCTTTGATGATTCGATCCTGCGCCGACGGAAGGAACAACAAGACGATCGCTCCGACCGCAGGGAGGAAGGTCGCGAGGCTTACACCCCAGTCATCAACCCACTCCATCTATCCGCTAGCCCCCTTTATGAAGTCAGTGCGAACAGCGCCACGAAACCCGCGACGGCCGCGAACAGGAACGCCGCGTAGCGCTGCACATTGCCGGATTGGATATAGCGCAACAGGCCACCCGAATAACCGGTGAGTCCTGCCGCGCCGTTGACCGCGAAGTCGATCACTTGCTGATCGATCACTGCATATGTGGGTCGCGCCACCGCTAGCACGCCGGCCGCGACCCCGTTCACTGCGCCGTCGAGGATCTTCTGGTTGGACCAGTACGTTGCGGCCGACAGTTTGTACTGGACCGGACGAACGATCCCCTTCAGATAGAAGTCGTCCAGGTAGTACTTGTTCTCGACGAGCCGATACGTCCACGCGAACGGGCTCGCGAGGATGTCGTATCGCCATTTCTTGAACAGGAACAGCTGAAGCCCAAGCCCAATGGCTGCCAGAGCGACCAAGGTCGCCCCGGCCGGCAGAACGATGTTGTAGAGCGTCTCGAACCCATGGTGCTCGTGGCCCGGCACCGTGATCCAGTCCTGGAAGGGTCCGATGATCGGGAACCCAAGGAAGCCCACAGTTATCGTCGCCGCCGCCAAGACCCACAGCGGAGTGACCATCGAGCCCGGGCTCTCGTGCGGCTCGTGCTCCCCCTCGAACGGCCCCCAGAACGTCATCACGCACGCTCGGGTCATGTAGAGAGCAGTGAGGAAGGCCGTAACGATCGCCGCGATCAACACGATCCAGGCGGCTGCCTGATGACTCTCGCTCGCCGATCGGAGCGCGCCGCCGATGATCTCGTCCTTCGAGAAGAAACCGGCCAGAGGGAAGATCCCGGCCAGACCGAGAGAACCGATCATGAAAGTCCTGAAAGTGTGCGGCATGTAGTCCTTGAGGCCCCCCATGTCGCTCATGTTGTTGGAATGCACTGCATGGATGAGGGAGCCGGCACCCAGGAACAAAAGCGCCTTGAAGAACGCGTGCGTGAAGAGGTGGAAGACCCCAGCCGTGTATGCGCCGACGCCCAGTGCAGCCATCATGTAAGCGAGTTGCGAGATCGTCGAATACGCGAGCACGCGTTTTATGTCGTCTTGGATCAACGCCAGGATCGCGGCAAGCACCATAGTTATCGCCGCCACGATCGCTACGACGTCGAGAGCCGATCCGGCGTGCTCGAAAAGGATGAACATCCGTGCCGTCATGTACACACCGGCCACAACCATCGTCGCGGCATGGATCAGCGCCGAGACCGGCGTCGGGCCGGCCATCGCGTCGGGCAGCCAGACGTAAAGAGGGAACTGAGCGGACTTGCTGACGACTCCGCAGAAGAGCAGGAGGGCCACTATCGTCAGCGAGGTCCCGCCGATGGTGCCCTCTTCCGCCAGGTGATTGAGCTCGTTGATGTTGAACGTGCCGGCCAGCACGAACAGTCCGAAGATGCCAAAGAGGAATCCTGTGTCCCCAACCCGGTTCGTGATGAAGGCTTTGATCGCAGCGGAGGAGTTCTCCTTCTCTTCCCAGTAGTGGCCGATCAGGAAGTAAGAGCAGACGCCGACGAGCTCCCATCCCACAAAGAGCATCATCATGTTGTTCGCGAGCACCATCGCAAGCATCGACCCGGTGAATAGCGACAGGAAGGCGTAGAAGATCGTGTAGCGCTTGTCGTCGTGCATGTATCCCGTGGAGTAGATGTGCACCAGGAGAGAAACGGTGCAGACGACGAGGAACATGATGCCGGTGAGGAAGTCGTAGTTCATCCCGAACTCGATGTGGAAATGCTCGCCGAGCTCGAACCAGGTCCACGATTTCTCGACCGCTGCATTACCGGCGGCCAGCTCGACGAAACCTACGAGCGAGAGGAGGAGACCGATGCTCAGAGCTGCGATACCAACGCTATGCCCGCGATCCTTCAGCTTCTTGCCGAAGAAGAGGATCACGAAGAACGACAGAACCGGGAGCAGTGGCACCAACCACATGAAGTCCGAGAAGAAGCCTTGCTTGCTGGACTCGATCACTTCTTCGGAGTGCTCTTGTGCGAAGAGTAGAAGGTTCATCCCATCACCACTTCATGAGGGATAGATCGTCGACATCAACGCTGGCACGGTTGCGGTAGATCAGGATCACTATCGCGAGGCCGACCCCGACCTCCGCCGCCGCAACGGCGATCACGAATAGGGCGAAGACCTGTCCGGCTAGCCCGGCATCCTGCAGGTAAGCGGAGAACGCAACGAGGTTGACGTTCACCGCATTGAGCATCAGCTCGATCGAGAGAAGGACCAGAACCGCGTGCTGACGGGCGAGCACCCCGTAAACACCGATTGAGAAAAGAAGCGCAGAGAGGACCAGGAAGAACGAAACCGGCATTACTCCTGCACCCCCTTGCCTGGAGCAGAGCGGGTGTCTGCCCCGGGTGAAGGATCCCTTCGGGCGATCACGACCGCCCCGACCAACGCTGCAAGCAGCAGCATCGAGACGACCTCGAACGGCAACACGTATTTGCTGAAGATCAGGTCACCGATCCCTTCGGCCGTGGACCGAACGTTTCCGCTCAGGTCGATGGACTTTCCCTCGAAGGCATCGATCATGATCCAGGACGTGACGCCGAAAACGGCTGCAGCGCAGAGTGCAGCGAGCGGTCGTTGGTCGTTGTCGTACTTACCTTTGCCGATCGGGGCCCGAGTAAGCATGAGCCCGAACAGCATCAGCACCACGATCGCGCCCACGTAAACCAGGACCTGTACCCACGCAACGAACTCGGCGACCAACAAGATGTACATGCCGGCAGCGCCCAGCAACGTCCCCACTAGGTAGAGAGCTGCATGGATCACGTTGCTCGAGGTAACGACCCGGATCGCCGAGAACCCGATGACCACGGCCAACACCCAGAAGACGATCTGCTGATAGACGGCGGCCGTCACGAGGACTCCTCCTCGGAATGTTTCGTGGGAGCACTCGGAACGGGCTTATCGACCTCAACCGGGGTCGGCCCCCGCTTGATGCCTCTCTCGGCTTTGACCCGAGCCACCTTGGCGCGTGCCTCGGCCACCTGAGGAGAAGAGCCCTTGTCCTTCTGCTCCTGGAGCACCTTGTCGTACACGGCTTGCGGATCCTCGGTCTTCTCCAGAGCGACCGGTCGCGGCGCCTCGGCAGGCACCCTTACCTGAGCCGCCTCGGGCAACGCCGATTCACCCTCCTGGGTGGACAGCGGCGCCTTCTGCTCCCGAGACTCAGCGGTACCAGGCGGCGTCGAAGCAACTCCGTCGCTGGCTTCGGGCCGAGGCTCGGCTGACGCCGCTCCGCCCGCCGCCTTATCGGGTTTCGCCGGAGTAGAGGCTGCAGCCGGTGCCGCCGCAGAAGGAGCGCTCTCCTTTTCCACGCGCTCCGAGGGCGACTGGGCGGTGGTGCCGGTTGCGGCCGGAGCCGGAGCTGCTGCTGGCGCGGGAGCGGCGGCGGCGGGTTCGGCCGCAACCGGACTGGGTTGCCCGGGCAACTCGGCCCCCAGCTCCAGCTCGGGCGGGGGAAGAACCGTCGCCATCCAGTCCGACAGGCGCTCCTTCTCGTGGGTCAGCTCGCGGATGTCGTACTCGGCGTATTCGAACTCCCGGCTCCAGAACAGTGCGTCGTAAGGACACACTTCGACGCAGATGCCGCAGTACATGCAGAGGGCGTAGTCGATGGCGAACCGGTCGAGGACGTTCCGCTTGCGGGGACGGCCGCCTTCGCGCTTCGCAGGCAACGTCTCCTTGTGTGAGTCGATGTAGATGCACCAGTCGGGACACTCCCGGGCACACAACATGCAAACGGTGCAGTTCTCTTCCTTGAGCGCGATCACGCCGCGGGTACGCGGAGAAAGATCCTGCTTCTCGTCCGGGTACTCGATGACGGTGTTGCGCATGAAGAGGTGCTTGATGGTCACGGCCATACCCTTGAGCAGACCGATCCCGAACGTCGTCTTCCGTTGTTTGCGGAGCTTGTCGTGTTCGATGTGCAGCGAGCCGGGGTTAGCGGGAGGTGGCGGCAACGCGTCACCGCCGCCGGGGACGAGTTTGCCCTCGTCATACGCGGACCGGACGCCCTTGATGTCTTTGCTGTCTAGTGCCATAAGGCCTCGGGTGCGTAGAGGACCCAGGCCCCTGCGGCCAGGATCAGAACCAACGATGCCGGGATCAGGTACTTCCAAGCGAACTTCTGCAACTGATCCTCACGGAGCCGCGGCAATGTGAAGCGGATCCAGGTCATGAGGAAGAACATGAACATGGTCTTGAGGAGGAACCAGACGAAGCCTGGGATCACCTCGAGGAACTCGAGCGGCACGATCGGCTTGTATCCGCCGAGGAACAACGTCGCTGCGATGCCGGCGAACGCGACGACGTGTGCCATCTCTGCCCCGAAGAAGCTGAAGATGAATCGCATACCGGTGTACTCCGTGAACGGACCGGTGATGATCTCTGACTCGGCGATCGGCATGTCGAACGGCGGCATAGTCATCTCGGCCATCGCTCCGGCCAAGAAGATGAGGAACGCGATCAGCCCGATGCCGGGGGGCCAGATAACGAAGGCCCAGTTCTGAGCCTCGACGATGTCGATCACCGAGAGGCTGCCCGCGAGCATCGCCACGACCGCGGCGGAGAGGACGATCGGCAACTCGTAAGCGATCAGCTGAGCCGCGGCACGCAGGCCGCCGATCAGTGCGTACTTGTTGGCGGACGACCACGCGGCCATCAAGGTTCCGATAACGGGGATGGAACCGACGGCCAGCAGGAAGAACAGCCCGACGTCGAGATCCTCGACGATCAACTTCGAATCGACGGGGATGACGGTGTAGAGCAGAACGATCGGTACATAGATCATCACCGGTGCGAACTTGAAGACCGGCGCGTCTGCCTTCGCCGGGATGATGTCCTCTTTAAGGATGAACTTGATGCCGTCGGCCAGAGTCTGGGCCCATCCGTGGAACCCTCCCGCGTGCATGGGCCCGAGACGGTGCTGCAGATGCCCGAGCTCCTTGTGCAGGGCGTAGCCACCGATCAGCGATCCGAGGGGAACGATCGTGAGCACGACCGCCAGCTTGATGCCGAGGATCCACCAAGGGGTGAGTTCGAAGTTTGCGATGAAGTCGGGCATCAGCGATCTATGTCCCCGAGGACGAAGAAGAACGAGCCCAGGATCGCGATCATGTCGGCGACAAAGGTGTTCTTGAGCACGACGGGCAGCACGGAGACGTTGTTGTAGCTGGGCGTGCGGATCTTCATCCGGTAAGGATTCTTGTCGCCGTCCGAGATCAGGTAGAAGCCGAGCTCACCCAATGGGTTCTCCGTGCGGACGTAGACCTCGCCGGGAGGTGGCTGGATGACACGTGGCACCTTGCCGAGGATCGGACCTGACGGAAGGGCCTCGATCGCCTGCTCGACGATGCGGGCCGACTCCACGACCTCGTGCAGCAACACCCAGAATCGGTCGAAGCAGTCCCCGTTGGGGGCCGTGTGCACGTTGAAGTCGAACTGGTCGTACACCAGGTAGGGCTCGTCCTTCCGGACGTCGGCGTCGATGTCCGAGCCTCGGGCGATCGGACCGGTAACCCCGAAGGATTGGGCGTCCTCCTTGTTCAGCACACCGATGCCGATCGTGCGCTCCTTGAATATCTCGTTGCCGATCAAAAGGTTCTCGTACTGGTCGAGACGTTCGATGACCTGACGAACTCCCTTGAGGGTCTGTCGGTAGAACCCGGCCGGAACGTCCTCCTTTAGCCCTCCGGCACGCATGAACCCGAAGTGCATCCGACCGCCGGTGGCCATCTCGAGCGCGTACTGGATGTCCTCCCGTTCTCTGAACGCATAGAACGTCGGTGTGATCGCCCCAAGCTCTGCGCCGAAGCTGGCGAAGAACATCAGATGATTCAGGATGCGGTTCATCTCGCACATGATCACGCGCATGTATTGCGCACGCGGAGGGACCTCGATCTCCATCAACTTCTCGACCGCCAACCACATGGGAAGCTCGTTGTTGATCCCCGACAACCAATCCATGCGTGACACGAGCTGCGTGATCTGTCGATAGTCACGCGCCTCTACGAGCTTCTCGTAGCCGCGATGCATGTAGCCGATGATGGGATCTGCGTCGACGAGAACCTCGCCATCGATGGTGGCAAGGAGTCGGAAGACACCGTGCGTTGCCGGGTGCTGTGGTCCGACGTTCAGGACCATCTCCTGGGTCTCTAGATCACCCGTCGAGATCTCATCCGGCCAAAGCACGTCTGTTCCCCGCCCACCCAAAGGTACGTCCTCGACCTTAGCCACTACTTACCTCCCGCAGCCTCTTCGGGGTCCTTCGCCCCGGGCCACGGCTTCACAAGAGCGCGGCTGGGCAGCTTGAAGGACTTGAGACCGGGATTGCCCTCGAAGTCTTCGGGCAGGTAGAGATTCACGAGCCTCGGGTGACCGGCGAAGTCGATACCGAACATCTCGTGGCACTCCCGTTCGTGCCATTCCGCCCCTTGGAACACCCCGGTGATCGACGGACAAACCGGCTTGGCCACCTCGATCGGAACGTGGATATTCACGTGCGTCGCATGCTCGGGCGAATAGAGGTGGATCAGCACCTCGAGCTTGTGCCCGAAACGGCTTTTGTCCTCGGCCAGCTCGGAACGATCGACCGCGCTCAGGAAGGTGAAGAACCGGAACCCGAGATCCCCGTCGCGCAACGCGGTGACGACCTCGACGAGGTTGTCGGGGCTGCACACCAGGTCGACTTGATCGAAGTTATTCGCCACCTCGGAAACCTTGTCGCCTAGAGCAGTGCGGACGCGTTCCGTCGCACTGTCTCCGACGACCCTCTGAGTTACAGGCATCGACTAGATCCCTCCCGCGAGCCCGGGCTCGGGGATGTGGGGGATCTCCGTTGCATGACCCTTCCACTTCTCGGCAACGTCCTCGCCGCCGATCTTCTGCTGCAATCTGATGATTCCCTGAAGCAACGCCTCGGGCCGAGGAGGGCACCCGGGCACGTACACGTCGACGGGCATGATCTGGTCGCAACCCTTGGTGACGGAATACGAATCCCAGTACGGACCACCGCAGTTGGCGCAGGATCCCATGGAGATCACGTACTTCGGCTCGGGCATCTGATCGTAGACACGCTTGATCGGCGCAGCCATCTTGTCCGTCAAGGTTCCGGCCACGACCAATAGGTCGGCCTGGCGGGGAGAGGCAGGGAACGGGATGACCCCGAACCGAATCACATCGAACTTGCTGGCAAAGGCGGCACCCATCTCGATCCCGCAGCAAGCGAGTCCGAACTGCATGCACCACAACGAGTACTTGCGAGACCAGTTCAGCAGCCACGACACCGGGCTAGGAAGCTTGACCTTCTCCATCACAGCCATTCGAGAACCTTCTTCTTGATCGCGTAGACGAGGGCAAACGCCAGGATGGCGATGAATATCAACATCTCGACGAAAGCCTGGGTGCCGAACTTCTCGAACACGACGGCCCAGGGGAACAGGAACACCGCTTCCACATCGAAGACCACGAAGAGCAAAGCAAAGATGTAGTAGCGCACGTTGGCCTGGCCCCACCCTTTGCCGATGGGATCGATCCCGGACTCGTACGTGGTGAGCTTCTCGGCGTGCGGGACGCTGGGCGCCACCAGCTTGGACACCGCGATGGTCCCGAGCACGATCGCGGCCCCGGCGAATGCAAAGATTCCGATCGTGACGTACTGGCCGAAGTAGCCCTCAGGCACTGATCGATGCTCCTCTAATCGCGCTCGGTCGCCCTGCGTAAAAAGTGGGATCCCAGGAGCCTCTCAACCGACCTAAAACCCCTGGATACCAGGCGCAAACTAACACGCAGCCCCCCTGCGACCAGGAGTTCGTTCGCTCGTGAAGAGGCTGCTCACAGCGCATCTGATCAGCGCCCCGCGATGAAGGTCGCTTGCTCTGCAGCCTGCACCAAGGGGCCCCAAAGAAGCCCGAAGATGACGGTCGAAGCGGCTGCGATCGCGATCACACCATCGGCGAATGGACCCAGGCGCGCCGGGGGCATGGCCACGTCCGGCTCCTGCATGTACATCACGACCATCACACGAAGGTAGAAGAAAGCGGCGATCGCACTGGCGATCACCCCGATCACAGCCAGCCACGCGTAACCGGCTTGGATAGCGGCGCCGAAAACGACCAGCTTGCCGACGAACCCTGCAGTCAGAGGGACCCCAGCCAGCGAGAAGAGGAACAGCGTGAACGCGCCGGCGAGTAACGGACTCTCGTAGAACAGACCCTTGAAATCGCTCATGCGGATGCGCTTCTCGTCACGTCCCGAGATCACGCTGAGGACCGCGAACGCGCCCACCACGGTGACGCCGTAGGTCGCTAGGTAGAAGAGAGCGCCGGATATGCCTCTGTCGTTCGCGGCGACGACGCCGGTGAGGATGAAACCCGCGTGGGCGATCGAGGAGTAAGCGAGCAATCGCTTGAGGTCCTCTTGGACACATGCGACGATCGAACCGACGATCATCGTGACGATCGCCAGCCCGATCACGAGGGGACGCCAGTCCCACCGCAGTGGGAAGAAGACTGCATCGAGAAGACGCAGAGTGGCAGCGAATGCGGCGACCTTCGTAGCGGCTGCCATGAAACCGGTCACAGGAGATGGAGCCCCCTGGTACGCGTCGGGGGTCCACATGTGGAACGGTGCCGCCGCGATCTTGAAAGCGAGACCAACGATCAAGAACCCGGTGGCGATGACTATCAGACCCAGGTCACTGCTGGGCGTGGAGGCGAGGAACCTGGCGATCGACGAGGAGGTGCTATTGGCCGCGTAATAGGTAGTCGTGCCGGCAGCGCCGTAAGCGAGGGCGATCCCGAACAAGAAGAAGGCCGACGAGAAGGCTCCCAGAAGGAAGTACTTGAGGGATGCCTCCTGTCCGATCCCCGCCCGGCGTCTGAAGCCAACCAGGACGTACAACGCCAGCGAGAACGTTTCGAGTGCGAGGAAGAGAACGATCAGGTCGGCGGCCGACGCCATGAGCATCATCCCTGCGGTCGCGAACAGAACCAACACGTAGAACTCGGATTCCTCGATCCCCTCCCGCTGCAGGTAGTCGCGAGCGAGCCACACCGTCAGGGTCGCGAACACCGCAAGCATGATCTTCACGAATACCGCGAAGCCATCGAGGGCGATCATGTTGCCGAGCTGCAGCTCGTTCGACCCCCACTCTGAGATCGCGAACACGGTCGCAGCCGTGAGCCCCAGCGACGCCAACACCGGTGAGTACCAGCGCGTGTTGGCCGGAGCGATCCGGACCACGAACGCATCCATCACCATCAGGACGAGCGCGGTCACGACGAGACATATCTCGGGCGCGATCCCGGCGAGCTTGACGATCGGCGGATCGAAAGCCATCTCTTAATCCTCGAGCCCGAGAGAGGTGGTGGAACTCTTCAATTGAACGATCAGTCGATCCGTGGACGGCTCGATGCGGTCCAGGAACGGCTTCGGATATATACCGATGAAAACGATCAGGGCGACGATGGGAGCCAGCATCGCGATCTCCCGCCAGTTCATGTCCTCGAGCGTCCTGTTCTCCGGATGCGTTATCTCGCCGTGGAACACGCGCTGGTAGGCCCACAACAGATAGATCGCGGCGAGGACGATCCCGAAGGCGGCGGGAACGACCCACCACCGGTAGGTGAAGAACGTGCCCAGGAGGATGAGGAACTCACCGACGAACCCGTTGAGCCCGGGCAGCCCGATCGAGGAAAGGGCCACCACGAGGAAGACACCGGCCAGCACCGGGACGGACTTCGCCAATCCTCCGTAGTCCGCTATCTCGCGCGTGTGCCTCCGGTCGTACAACGCCCCGACGAGCATGAAGAGAGCGCCCGTCGACAGACCGTGGTTGACCATCTGGAGAACCCCGCCGGACATCGCCTCACGGCTCCCGGCGAACAAACCCAGGATCACGAAGCCGAGGTGAGCAACGGACGAATAGGCGATCAAGCGTTTGAGATCCTTCTGCATCATCGCGATCAAGGCGCCGTACACGATGCCCACTACGGCTAGCGTCAATATGACCGGCGTTAGCTCGCGAGCGGCATCGGGGAACAGCGGGATGCCGAATCGGATCAAGCCGTAGGCGCCCATCTTCAGCAACACCCCGGCCAGCATCACCGAACCGGCGGTCGGAGCCTCCGTGTGCGCGTCGGGGAGCCATGTGTGCAGAGGAACCAGCGGAACCTTGACTGCGAACGACGCGAAGAACGCGAGGAACAGCCACCGCTGAGTATCGAGAGAAAGCTCCGTGCCCAACAAAGTTCGGTAATCGAAGCTCTGCAGGCCCTCGTTCGCGAAGTAGAGAGCCAGGATCGCAACGAGCATCAAAAGAGAGCCCGCGAGTGTGAACAGGAAAAACTTCATCGCGGCGTAGATGCGGCGGCCGTATCCCCACATGCCGATGAGGAAGTACATCGGGACCAACGTGACTTCCCAGAAGAGATAGAAGAGGAAGAGGTCCAAAGCTCCGAAAACCCCCAACATCCCGGTCTCCAAGGCGAGCAGGAAGATGAAATAGGGCTTGGCGCGCTTCGTGATGCTCCACGAAGCCAAGATGCCGAGCGGCATCAAGAACGTTGTCAGCAGGATCATCCACAGAGAGACCCCGTCAACCGCAGTCGTGTACCCGACGCCCCACTCGGGGATCCATTGCATGGAAGTGACCTGCTGGAAACCGGCCACGCCCGTTTCGAAGTTCAGCAGGATCCCGAGCGATAGAAGAAAGGCGACGATCGTCACTCCCAGGGCGCCGAAACGCAGGGCCCGCAAGTTGTCCTTCGGTATGAATCCGATGGCGATCGCCCCAAGCAACGGCGCAAAGATCGTGTAGTCGAGGAAGTGGAGTTGATTCACAGGGTCACCCGCACGATCAGAACCGAAACGATCACCACAACACCGAGCAGGAACGTCAGTCCGTAGTTGCGTACGTAGCCGGTTTGGAATCCACGAGCCATCTCGGCTGTAGCAGCAACGAAACGTCCGATCCCGGTGACGAACCCGTCGACGTACCGCCTGTCGAACGTCGAAGCGAGATACGCGGCGAAGCGCTTCCCGGGCAGAACGATGGTGCGGCCGTAGATCTCGTCCACGTAGAACTTGTTACGGGCAAGGGTCAGGAGGGCCGGGACGCGACTCTCGAGCTTGCGGCGTCGCAGGCTGCCCGCCCGCGTGAGATAGAGCGATCGGGCAACGAGGATCCCGGTGACTGCGACCGTGAGGGCAACTCCGGCCAGGATCCACGGTGTCAGACCGGTCGGGACGTGCGCTTCGCCGACGACGGGTTCGAGGAAATGCTCCAACGTCAGTTTGCCGGGGAGGTTGATCGCTCCTCCGACGACCGACAGGCCGGCAAGCATTATGAGAGCAGTGGCCATGGTCGGCGGAGCGTCGTGAACGTGGAGATCGGATGCGACGCGACTCTTGCCTTCGAAGACACGGAAATAGAGGCGTGACATGTAGAACGCGGTCAATCCTGCGGTGACGACCCCGATCCCCCACAGCGCGTACTGGCCCTGCTCCCACGCGGAGGCCAAGATCGCGTCCTTCGAGAAGAAGCCCGCGAAGGGGATGACCCCGCAGATCGCGAGCCAGCCCGCCGCGAACGTCCAACCGGTGATCGGCATGCTCTTCCTGAGCCCACCCATCCTGCGCATATCGGTTTCGCCTGCAAGCGCATGCATGACCGCACCAGCCCCGAGGAACATCAGCGCCTTGAAGAAAGCGTGCGTAACGAGGTGGAAGACCCCAACCGAGTACGCCCCCACACCGTGAGCAAGAAACATGTACCCGAGCTGCGAGATTGTCGAATAAGCGAGCACACGTTTGATGTCGTATTCAACGGATGCCATCAGGGCCGCGAGGAGAGCGGTGGCGGCACCGACGTAACCGACGACGAGCAAAGACGTTCCGCCCGACGCTTCGAACACAGGGCTCAGTCGGGCAACCATGTAGACCCCGGCCGTCACCATCGTCGCTGCGTGGATCAAGGCGGATACCGGCGTCGGTCCCTCCATCGCATCTGGTAGCCAGATGTAAAGGGGGATCTGCGCGCTCTTGCCCGTCGCACCACCGAACAGCAACAACGAAGCGATCGTTGCGATCCCCGCCGTCATCGCACCCGCCGACTCGTTGATCTGACCGACGCTCAGGCTGCCCACCGCTGCCGCCAACACGAAGATGCCGAGCAGGAACGAGAAGTCACCAACGCGATTGACCAGGAACGCCTTCTTTGCTGCATTGTGGGCGGCGCGTTTCTCGAACCAGAACCCGATGAGCAGGTACGAGCAGAGGCCCACGCCCTCCCACCCGACGTACATCAACAACAGGTTGTCGGCCAGCACGAGAAGCAACATCGATGCGCAGAACAGGTTCAGATAAGCGAAGAACCGCGGGTAGCGCTCATCACCTTTCATGTAACCGATCGAGTACATGTGGATGAGAGTTCCCACGCCGGTTACCACGAGCAGCATCACGCATGCGAGAGGATCGATGCGCAGATCTATGCCTGTAGAGAAACTCCCCGCACCGATCCAATCGAACGCATGAACGACGATCTCGCGGTCCTCTGCCGGTTTCTCGATCAGCCGGACGAAAAGCACGATCGTTCCGATGAAGGCGCGCGCTATCGAGATGGTCGCCAGCCAGCCGGTCCACCCCTCGATACGCCGGCCGAGGAACGAGACCCCCTCGAGCCGACGTCCCAGGAACAGAAGAAGGAGCGCAGTGGTCAGTGGGAACGTGATGGTGCTGAAGGCCAGCACGAGAAAGTCGGACCCCGGGATCAGCTCCACGTCATCGCCTCAACAGGTGGGCTTCGTCCACGTTCGCGGATGCCCGGTATCGAAAGATCAAAGTGATGATCGCGAGACCGACTACGACCTCGGCTGCGGCGACCACCAGCACGAAGAACACGAGAACCTGACCATCGACATTGCCGTGCATGCGGGAGAACGTGACGAAGGCGAGATTGACTGCATTGAGCATCAACTCGATGAACATGAAGATCACGATCGCGTTCTTGCGCACCAAGGCCCCCACCACACCGATCGTGAACATCAGCCCGGCGAGGGCCAGGTAATAACCGGGGTCGACGCTCATGCAGGCTCCGCACTCTCGACCGGTTCTGGAGAAGCGATGTCGCCGGGGGCGTCTCCCAAGCGCCGCGCCAACACCATGACCCCGACGATCGCCACGACCAAGAGAACAGACGTGGCCTCGAAGGGGAGTAAGTACCGGCTGAACAAGGCGTGCGCGATCGATTCGACGTTGCCCGGATCGCGGTTGAGCGCAGTCAGAGCCGCCCCGCCGTCCTCGATGCCGCTGACCAACGTCGCGCCCTTCCAGGACACGTAAGCGATCTCAACCGCAAGGAGAGCGCCGAGCCCGACGGCCATCGACCGCTGACCGGGAAGCGGGTCGATCAAGGCTTCCTCCCGGTCGACGCCCAGGAGCATGATCACGAAGAGGAACAGGACCATGATCGCTCCGGCGTAAACGATGATCTGGATCACGGCGACGAAGAACGCTCCTTGCAGCAGAAACGCAAGAGCAAGCGCGATCTGGGCGGCGACGAGGAAGAGCGCCGTGTGCACCGCGTTCGGGGCGAACAACATGGCGATCGAGGATCCCAAAGCCACCACGAACATGACACCGAAGACGACCATCTCGATGTTCATTCGGCATCACTCGGCTTGGCTCGGCGGTCGGCTGCTCTCAGGTTGTAGTCCGGCGCGAGCTCCTTCTTGGTTTCCCAGTGACGCACGATCGGCGCATCGACGATCAACTGTTCCTTGGTGAAGATCAGATCCTCACGCGTGGATCCCGCGATCTCGTATTCGGTCGACATCAACAACGCCTCGGTTGGGCAGGCCTCCACACAGAGACCACAGAAGATGCACCGCAGGTAATTGATCTGATAGATCTGAGCGAATCTCTCGCCGGGCGAGAACCGCTCCTCAGGAGTGTTCTCCGCCCCCACAACGTAGATCGCGTCGGCCGGACAGGCGCCGGCGCACAGTTCGCAACCGATGCACTTCTCCAACCCGTCGTCATGACGATCGAGGATGTGACGTCCCTTGAAGCGGGGAAACGGACGGCGCCGGACCTCTGGATAGGACACCGTCTCCTTGCGCTTGACTACGTTCGAGATGACGACCTTCATCCCGCGGAAGATCTCAGGCAGTGCCACTGGGGATCACCGCCTTCTTCTGTGGGACAACGCTCTCGGCCAAACGCGGATCACCGCGACTGATCCACATCATCACGACGACGAACAAAGCCGCGAATACGCCGATGCGAACCCCTTGCGACACGCCTTCCGTGTTCACGACGGCGGTGACCACGATCCAACCGAGAGCCGCAGGGATCAGACGCTTCCACCCCAGCCACATCAATCGGTCGTAACGAAGCCTTGGAAGCGTGGCGCGCAACCAGACGAAGAGATAAATGAAGAGGACGGTCTTGATCATGAACCAGACCAGCGGCCAGATCCACGGGACGAAGCCGAACCCGGGGCCATGCCATCCTCCGAAGAACAAAGTGACGGCCATCGCCGATATCGCGACCACGTGGATGTACTCACCCAGGAAGAACATCGCGAATCGGATCCCGGAGTATTCGGTGTGGAACCCGGCGACGAGCTCGGTCTCGGCCTCGGGGAGGTCGAACGGTGCCCGGTTCGTCTCGGCGATCCCGGCGATCAAAAAGATCAGGAACGCAGGCCACTGCGACCAGATGTACCAGTTGGGCGCGAACCTGAATATCTGAGAGACCTGTTCCAACACAGGGATCCCGTCGAATGTGGTGACCTCGCCGACAGTCCCGGCTTGCGCGCTGACGATGTCGACGGTCGAAAGACTTCCGGCGACGAGTGCGATCGGTACCAGGGACAAACCAAGTGCGATCTCGTACGAGATCATCTGTGCACTCGAACGGATCGCCCCCAGCAGCGGGTACTTGGAGCCGGACGACCAGCCTGCAAGGACGATCCCGTAGACCCCAAGCGATCCCATCGCAAGGAAATAGAGGAGCGCCACGTTGAGATCGCTCACGATCAGGCCCACCTTGTGACCGCCGATCTCGATCTGGTCACCGATCGGCACCACTGCGAAGGCAAGGAAGGCCGGGACCATCGCGGCCACCGGGGCGATCGCGTAGGTCCATCTGTCCGCGTTGCCCGGACGGAAATCCTCTTTGAAGAACAACTTGATCCCGTCGGCCAAAGTTTGGAGGAGCCCGAAAGGTCCCCAGCGGTTCGGCCCGATGCGACCTTGCATGTCGGCGATCACTTTTCGCTCGAACCAGATAACGAGGAGCGTCGCCAGCAATAGCAACAGGAAGATACTGACGACCTTCCCTGCAGCGATCAATACGGGAACCCCGATGAAGTCGATCACCGGCGGCTCACCGACACCCGGGGGTTCACTCCCCGCATCAGCTCATTGGCGTGCAACCCATCCTGGTCATAAGGAACGAAAACGGACCCACGCACGATGTCGTCGACCCGCACCGGCAACTGCACCTCGAACTCGCCGGCGGTGACGATCACGAGATCGCCTTCACTTAACCCGAGCTCCTTGGCGTCCTCGTCGTTCATCTCGATGAAGGGCTTCTTCTGCAAACCGCGCAACATGGCCGACTTGGAAACCATCGCTCCTTCGTCGTAGATGAACCTCCCCGACAACAGTGAGAAGTCCCCACCGGCTGAGGACGGAGACGCCGTGCCTGCCCGAGCGATGCTGGGGGTTGGGGTGCTGAGCGAGGGTAGGTCGGCGTCTCCGCCCGCAGGCCGCTCGGAATCAGAAGGGATGTCGGGAACGAACCCGGGGCG
>DASQLQ010000112.1:0-12652 GCA_035629935.1 Actinomycetota bacterium | reverse complement strand
CTTCATCGACAAGAACAGAGCCGGAGGCGAGCCGGTGAGTGTGGTTGCCGAAGATGGCTCGATCACGGTGTCCGCGCACGCCGGAACCACTCATGTCTACAAGAACCCAGAAGCGGCTCCCGGCGTCGGTGACTTCGCAGGGTCCTATTACAACCAGACGCTCAACTGGCGCTCCGAGGATGGTGGCGAATCGTGGCAGTACATCGGTTTGGCCGGCTCTCCCGTCGGGCCCCATAGCGGTACTTCGACCGGGTTCTCGGATCCCGACCTCGCCATCGACGGTGGTGGGAACCTGTACAACACCGAGATCGACCTCGCGAACGTCGCCGTGTTCGCCAGCCCCGACGATGGGCAGTCGTGGCCGACGGCCAATCCTGCAGCAGCTTCGGGAGACCGTCCGTGGCTCACCGGGGGTGACGAAGACGGCGAGGTGTTCCTTTACGTGAACTCTCCAAAGCAGCTGTGGCGATCGACGGACATGGGGTTGACGTTCTTGCTCGTCAATCAGAACTTTCCCGCCGACGGAAAGATGATCCTCGACCCGCTCAAGCCAAAGACCGGTTTGATCGGTCCGAGTGGGAGCGGCGTTGCCATCTCGGGCGACGAAGGCGCGACGTGGAAGGACTACCCCGGCTTTCTGGGGGATTCGACGCAGTTCTTCGGAGCCATCGCCGTCGACCGCGCCGGCTGGATCTATGCGGCAAGCGCTGGGGGCTACAACGGATCCACCGACACGGATCCCAACGGCGAGGTTGCCTTCAACTACTTCAATCGCAAGACGAAGAAGTGGGCGGTACAACCGATAGACGTGCCCATCCCCAAAGGTGACGCGCTGTGGCCGTGGATCATCGCGGGCGATGACGGTCGCGTCGCCGTCGTCTGGTACCAGACGTTGAACGGCAATCCCGACAAGTTCTATATCTACGCGGCCTACACGACCAACGCACACGGTTCCCGGGTCCGCTGCTCGGACGGTTCCCGCCGGTTCGTGCCGCCACAGTTCAGCGTGGCGAATGCATCCGGTCGCCACATCCATTCCGGCAAGATCTGTCTCAGTGGGACCACGTGCAATGCCAACCCCAACTTCGAAGGCGGTGACCGCCGCCTGGGCGACTTCTTCACGGTGAACTTCGACCACTCAGGCAATATCTTCATCGCCTCGGCGGACACCACCCTGAAGAGCCCCACGGGGGGGCCCAAGCCGGTTGCCAACCCGATCTTCATCAAGCAGTCCAGCGGCGACAAGCTGCTGGTGAAGCCCGATAAGACGCGAGAGACCCGTTGCCTCTTCCCTCAGCCCACTTGCTAGGAGGAATCGCCCCATTTCGGGCGAAGTAGCTAAGCAGGCACAGATACCGCTTGCCTAGCGGAAGCAAGGGGGGATGGACATGCGGAAGGCGCTCGTTGCCACGCTGACGGCTGTAGGTCTGCTCGTTGCAGTTCCTTCATCGGCCGTTGAAGTGAAGAAGGACCCGGAGGCCTGTGAGGCCTTCAATCCCGCTCAGCCCAAGTGCACTTTCACCGTGACGTCGGACTCGTCCAGTGGAACGGTCACCGGCGCCGTGGGGGCCGGGGAGTGGATCGTCGTCATCAAGAGGGGCAAATCGAAGATCAAATACGCGTCGCCCACGGAGCCCGGGCCGGTCGCCTTCGATTACGAGATCGGCGACAAGGTCACAGCCACCGTGAAGAGCGCCGGAGGTTGGGTCATAGCCGGCCACGACTGAACCGCTCTACCAGGTTTTGAGAAAGGCGCCGGGTAACCCGGCGCCTTTTCATTTGGGGTCGAGCCTGAAGGTACCCTTGCGCCCTTGGTCGGTCCGTCGAGCACCGGCGGCCTCGGCTGTCGGCGAGAACAAACGGTGAAGGAGTGAATGTGGCTCAGGGCTCTGCCCGCGAGACGCCCGATCGCAACCTAGCGATGGAACTCGTCCGCGTGACCGAGTCTGCCGCGCTCGCCGCCGCCCGTTGGATGGGCCGAGGCGACAAGGAAGGCGCCGACGGAGCAGCAGTCGACGCTATGCGCCTGATGCTCGAAACGGTGCCGATGGACGGTGTCGTCGTCATCGGCGAGGGCGAGAAAGACAACGCGCCGATGCTCTACAACGGCGAGCAGATCGGTAACGGCCAACCTCCACAGGTGGACATCGCAGTCGACCCCGTAGACGGCACGACCTTGACGTCGAAAGGCATGAGCGGGGCTCTTTCGGTTGTCGCACTCGCCGAGCGTGGGACGATGTTCAATCCCGGCCCCATCGTTTACATGGAGAAGATCGCCACCGGCCCCGAGGGGCGGGACGTGATCGATCTGAACGCGCCGATCGCCGAGAACCTGGAACGTCTTGCCAAGGTCAAGGACACCGACGTGGCCAGCCTGACCGTGATCATGCTCGAGCGCGAACGCCACGAGCAGCTGGTCAAAGAGGTCAGAGAGGCAGGGGCCCGCATCAAGTTCATCACCGACGGAGATGTGGCTGCGGGGATCGCAGCCGCGCGCATCACATCCGGCGTCGACATGCTCCTCGGGATCGGAGGCACTCCGGAGGGAGTGATCACGGCTGCTGCCGTCAAGTGTCTGGGCGGAGTGATCCAAGGGCGTCTCTGGCCACGTAACGAGCAGGAGCGGCAAGCAGCGATCGCAGAGGGCCACGACCTCGACAAAGTACTCACCACCGACGATCTGGTGTCTGGCGACAACGTCTTCTTCGCGGCAACAGGGATCACGGATGGTGACCTGGTGAAGGGGATCAAGTACCGAGGTGACGACGCCATCACTCAGTCGATAGTGATGCGCTCCAAGTCCGGCACGGTCCGAGTCATCGATGCGGTGCACCGTCGCAACAAGCTCGCGCAGTACTCGACGATCGAGTACTGATCTCGCCGCAGCCTGAGCCCTTGAGAACGGCTAGCTGACGAGCGCTCCGCCGTCGACGGTCACGAACGAACCCGTCATGTAGTTGGCAGCCTTCGAGGCAAGGAAGATCGCAGGTCCGGCTATGTCGTCCGCCCTACCTTCGCGACCCATCGGCACCGTGTTCTTGAACGCTTCGACCGTGCCCTCGTTGTCGAAGACGAACTTCGTCATCCGGCTGGGGAACAGGCCCGGTGCGATCGCGTTGACGGTGATCCGGTCGTCGGCCAACCGTCTGGCCATGTGGCGTGTCAGCTGGATGACGGCCGCTTTGCTGGCCGAGTAGGCGTAGTTCTCCCACGCGGGGACCTTGAAGGCCTCGATGGAAGAGATGTTGATCACCCGTGCCGGATCTTCCTCCGCGGCCCCCTTGCGTAGTAGCGGCAGCATTTCCCGGGTCAGAAAGAAGATCGCCTTCACGTTCGTATCCATCGTCTTGTCCCAGCCCGACTCGGGATAGGTCTCGATCGGCTCACCCCACGCGGCCCCCGCATTGTTGACGAGGATGTGGAGCTCGGACTCTTTCTGCTGCACCGCGTCGACGAGATGCCCGATACCTTCGAGCCCGGAGAGATCGGCCGGCACCGAGATGCACTCGCCGGTCTTGGACAACTCCGCTGCCGTGGCATCGCACTGCTCCTTCTTGCGCGACGAGATGTAGACCTTCGCTCCCGCTTCGACGAATCCCCGGGCGATCATCAAACCGATCCCACGCGATCCACCGGTGACACAGGCGGTTTTTCCCTTGATGGAGAACAGATCTTGAGTAGTCATGGGTGCGACCTTACCCAGTCTCGGGAGGAGTGACCTCGGAAGGATCCCAAGCACCGAACTGCCTTCGGGCGTAGACCAAGGGAGCCGCTTCGTGGTCGCTGGCTGCTGCCTCGACCAGGCCGACCACGATCAAGTGGTCTCCTGCTTCGAACTCCGAATGGCTCGTGCACACCGCATATGCGACGGAGTCCCTGACGAGCACGGGACCCGCTTGCGCCAAGCTGGGGTTCTCCCAGTTGAGGTCGTCGAACTTGTCATCCCCTTTCGTGGCGAACCGGAGGGCAAGTTCGTCTCGGCCGGCAGCCAAGAGATTGACTGTGAATGCCCCCGCCGACTGCATGGCAGGAAGCGTGTTCGATGCCCTGTCGATGCAGACGAGAACGAGCGGCGGATCCATCGAAACGGCGCAGAAGGCGCTGACCGTTAGTCCGTGGGGCTTCCGGTCGCGGTCGAAGGCCGTCACGATGGCAACTCCGGAGGGAAAGTTTGTGAGTACGTCGCGGAAGATCTCCGATTCGACCGGCATGTCCGTAAGGTAGGTTCCCTGGCCTATGACTGTCGAATCAGATATCCACGACCTAGACCTTCAGGACGAGGGCCGGCTCAAGATCGAATGGGCCGACCGGCAGATGCCGGTCCTGCAACGCATCCGGGAGCGGTTCGAGAAAGAGCAGCCGCTCCAAGGTGTGTCGATCGCAGCTTGTCTGCACGTCACCACCGAGACGGCCAACCTGATGCGAACCCTCAAGGCGGGCGGGGCAGATGTCTCGCTCTGTGCTTCCAACCCACTGTCCACACAGGACGAGACCGCGGCGGGGTTGGTGGGGGGGTACGAGATCCCCGTGTACGCGATCCACGGCGTCGACGACTCCGGTTACTACGGGCACCTCAAGGCCGTGCTCGATCGCAAGCCGATGATCACGATGGACGACGGCGGTGATCTAGTCACGATGCTCCACCAGCAGCGACGCGATCAACTCACCGAGATTATCGGTGGGACCGAGGAGACGACCACCGGTGTCATCCGGCTGCGATCGATGGAAGCCAACGGCGTCCTGGGGTATCCCGTGGTCAGCGTCAACGATGCCAAGACCAAGCACCTCTTCGACAACCGGTACGGCACAGGTCAGAGCGCCATCGACGGGATCATCCGTGCGACGAACGTGCTCCTTGCCGGTCGCACAGTCGTCGTCTGTGGATACGGCATGTGCGGACGCGGAGTGGCGTCTCGCGCGAAAGGTATGGGCGCGGACGTCGTGGTCACGGAGGTCGATCCGACCCGGGCGCTCGAGGCCGCGATGGACGGATTCCGGGTGCTTCCGGGGGCCGATGCAGCCAGCCAGGGCGACATCTTCGTGACGGTGACGGGGAACAAGCACGTTCTGAGAGGCGAGCATTTCGAACTCATGAAGGACGGCGCCATCCTCGCCAACGCCGGTCACTTCGATATCGAGATCGATCTGGCCGGTCTTCGCTCCTTGGCAGGTGAGAGCCGTCGGGTTCGTCCGAACGTCGACGAGTTCAACCTTGGTGGTGATCGCCGCATCTACGTGCTGGCCGAAGGACGGTTGGTGAATCTTGCTGCGGCCGAAGGACATCCTGCTGCGGTGATGGATATGTCGTTCGCGAACCAGGCACTGAGCTGCGAGTGGCTCAAGCAGAACGCCGCGACCTTAGAGAAGAAGGTCTACTCGGTCCCGCAGGACATAGACCGCGAGGTCGCCCGTCTGAAGCTGGAAACGATGGGTGTTCGCATCGACGAGCTCACGAGCGAGCAGCGCGCGTACCTGGAGTCCTGGGAAGAGGGTACTTAGACCGCAGCTTGTTTCTGCTGGTCGTCCACCCACAGGGCGATCAACCCACGGTAGTGGGCGACGAACATCTCGTGTTCATTCTCGGGGAAAGTGTCCTTGACCGTTCTAACGAGCAGATCGTCGAACGCCGAGCTCGAGAAGTAATCGACGGTTATCTCGTCGATGTGGGGTAGATGCTTCTCGCAGAACTCGTGATAGCGAGCCGCATCGAAATGCTCTGCAGCCAGCCGGCCGTACTCCGCGATCTTCTCTTCGTAACTCAGGTCCTGTCTGTCACCGATGTCGTAGTACTTCCTCGTTTCGAGATCGACCTGCATCTGTCGCCCGGTCACGGTGCAGAAGATCGACCACTTCGTCAGCGTTCTGATCGCCCATGGGAAGTAGTAGTGAAGGCTGATGATCGAGATGTCCGGGCACGCGTTGGCGTAATCGATGGGATAGACCTCGCCGTCTTTCACCAAGGTCTCGCACGAGTTGAACTCCCACAGGAAGAACGCGTTGACGAGCTTCCCGATCGTTACGACCTCGGCCCCCAATTCGGGCGGAAGGAAACCGTGCTCAACCTTGTACCGATCGTGCAGGGGCCGGCTGGGGTCGTAGCGCATCACCATCGTCTCGGCGCCGATCGACAGGCTCCGAGCGAACGCATCGAAGTTCTCGACGGAGGACTGCAGGTGCATCAACCGCTCGCCCGATTCGTCGTACCGCTTGTGAAGAGCCTTCTTGTCGGCGATGCGGGTCACGCCGACCCAAGCTCCACCGTCGAATGGCTTCATGAAGAATGGGTAGCCGATCGCTTCCGCTATCTCTTCGAGGTCGAACGGTTGGTTGTACTTCTCGGCCGTATAAGGGAAACGTGGGTTGTCCGGCGGCTTCTTGAACGGGATCAACCACGTGTCGGGGACCTTCAGTCCCAAACGGATCATGGCGCAGTACGCAGCATGCTTCTCCATCGACTGGAAGGTGAAGGGGTTGTTCAGAAGGTAGACGTCGTTCATCATCGCCACCTTCTTCAGCCACTCCCGGGGCACGTAGTACCAGTGAGCCAGCCGATCGATCACCAGGGAATGGCGGGGGGTGTCACGGAGGTTGAAGGGCTCGATCGTGATCCGCTCGGTGGGGAACTCGTAACGCTCGCCCTCGTAGTCGACTCCACCGACGCGAGCCATGAGCGACTCGAACGCGCTGGGCCAGTCCTCCTCGGTCCCCAGCAGCATCCCGACCAGCTTGTTCGTGCTCATTTTTATTCCTGTTCTCGGTGTCTCAAATGTCCTCGTGACCAATCCGTTTCATCGGTGCACGTACCGTAGACCTTCTCAGGTGGCGTCGGCCCCGGGTCGCAGTCGGCATCACCCTCCTCCTCCCAGGAGCTAACGGCCCGCACTCTGTATCTAGCCAGTTTCTTTCCGAGGAAACCCTTGGGGATGATCCCCCTGATCGAATGCCCGTCCACGCGCCTCACAGGCCGTTCTCTTTTCACCGGTTGGGCCGGAGACGGCCAACAGATGTCGTACATCTGTCCACGCAAGCCGCCGTCGGGGTCCGGCTCGACGTAGTAACACATCTCGTCGGTGGCCCCGCCTCTCTTTCGCCGTACGAACTCGATAACGATGAACTTGAATTCTCCGAAGAGATCCGTGTTTTCCCACTCCTCGTAAGCGACGACTTTGAATGTCAGGTGGTACTTGGTGCAACGGGCATGGCCGTTGACTAGGTACTCAACGCATTCGTGTCCGTACTTCGCCGCAGCGATATCGAGGGGGCCGCTGGTGTCGTCGTCATCGAGGATCGTCTGGTTGTGAGCAGAAGCGGTCGGGAGAGATACCAGCAGACAAAGCAGAACTAGGGCAACCCTGGTCGACCCACGAACCGATTTCAACAGAAGCGTGGCATGTGGTGGGCGAGCTGGCGGCGCCACGAGGGCCAGTCGTGCGGAGTGTCGTGCCCCCACAGGTCCAACTCGTGTGAGATCCCCTTGGACGCGAGCACACCGGCGAATGCCTTCGTCCCCTCTAGTGCTCCCGTCGTGTCCTCCCACTGTCCCTGCCCACAGACGAGCACCAGGTGCGCCCGGCTCTGCAACCAGCCGAGATGATCGCCGTTGAGGTGTTGGACGTAATCCATCGGGTTGTTGAAGTAGGTGGCGTCTCCACGCTCACCCCAACCCATACCGGTTACGTCATAGCTGCCACTCATGCACAGCGCCTGCGGAAAGAGGTTCGCGTGCTTGAGACAGAAGTTCGCAGCGTGATAGGCGCCGAAGCTGCACCCCATCGTGAGGATGTCCTGCGGACCTCCGCAGTCCTCGAAGATGAGTTGCGCCACCTGGTTGACGATCCAGTCCTCGTAGAGACCGTGTAGTTGGGCGCGTTGTTCGAGCGGCAGGTCCTTTCGCACCCAGCTTCCTGCGTCGAAGCTTTCGACCGCATAGATCTTGACCCGGCCCCCTTCGACGAGGTCCGAGATCGTCGACAACATGTTGTTGTTCTGGAAATCCCACGGGCTGCCCTGCTCCGAAGGGAAAACGAGAACCGGCCGGCCCCAATCCCCCCAGGCGATAACCGTTCCCTCGCCGCCTAGCGACGGAGCGTGCAGGTTGTAGACGTCTTGTCGCATCAGTTGTCTGGCCCCCAGACCCTCGCCAACAGATCGATCAGATGGGGATCGAACGTGTCCCGCCACGCCGTCCAGTTGTGGCCATCCCGGTTCTCGTGGAGTTTCACGTCATAGCCTTGTCGTTGAAGAGCGTCCCTCGTTGCTCGGTTGTTGGCGAGATTCTCTTCTATCGTGCCGCACGTCATCGTCACGGGGATCGGGTGGGCCCATTCGTCCGCGGTCAGGACGCGTCCCATGAAACGAGAGATGCGACGGAATCGAGCGAACTCCGACTCCTGCTTGTCGTATCGCTGCCGGAAATAGCTCCCGGACTGCAGGAACAGGGCGCCGAACGAGGCCGGGTTGTGTCTGTGGACGTGCAGCATCGCTAGTCCACCGAGGCTTGCACCGATCCCAACGCGCATTCGGCGACCGTGAGGAGCGGGCGCCAATCGCCCCACTGCGGGCAGGACCTCGTAAGTGAACGCCCGGGCGAAGGCAGCGGAAGCGGAATAGGTCTGATTGCGATCCACGGGGCCGATCAGCACCGCGCGCATGAGCGGCAGACGTCCTGCTTCGACTGCCAGCCCCAGCAATCGGGTCAGCGATGAGAATTCGTCGTACTCGGGACCATCGTGTGCGATGAGGACCGGGAGTGATTCGCCTTCTTCGGCTCCCGGGGCGGTCCAAACGATCGTCCGGAGCTCGGAACGAAGCGTTCTGCTGGGGATCAGTGTTTCTACGCGAGAGCCGCCGGCCGATTCATCGGAATCGAGCCACGCGGGGGCCTCGTAATCGGGGAACTCGATCACGGACTTGTCGCCGAAGGGGTTCGGAGCTCGCACGGGGTTGTGAGGATCGGTCACGTACTCGTTGCCCCCGTCGGCGAAGACGAGCTCGAACATGTACTCCATGCGATCGGCGTCCGGGCGCGGGAACTTCAGCCGCCAGTCGCGCGTGTCTTCGTTGTATTCGAACGCGGGTCCCACGCGGGGGCGCATGATCTCCTGGACCAGGTTGACGACCTTCAGCTCGTGATCGGGATCGGGCATCCGGAAGATGACCTGCCCGCCGACGAGCTGAGGCGCCTCCGCTATCGCCGAGGTTCCCAAGAGAAGAACCGGGTGGCTAGAAGAAGGCCGCCGATACCCCAAAGCCCGACGATCACGAGGTCCACGGACTCCCAGACGAAAGCATCGGGATTGAAAGCCGACTGCATCGCATCCACGAAGTGCGCTGGTGGGAAAAGGTCGGCAAGGGTGTTGAGCCAGTCGGGGGCCCCGCGGGTGTCTAGGAAGTAGCCGGAGATAAAAAGTAGAGGCAGGATCGTTGCTTGCACCACTGCGGGAGCCGCATCTGGGTTTGGGACAGCAGCCGTGATGGCTAATCCGAGAGCAGAAAATGCGGCGGCTCCCACGAGTACGGAGATCGCGAACGACCCAAATGTGTCGGTCGGGACGTCGACTCCGAAAAGCAATGTGCCGGCGACGGTAACGATCGTTACGAGGATGATCGCCAGGAACGTCGAGTGAATCACCTTTGCAATAAGAAATACCCAGCCGGGAAGAGGTGTGCCTCGCAAACGCTTTAGCGCGCCTTCGTCCCGCGCGAAAGTGACGTTCATCGCGATGTTCGTGTAGCAGGCGGTGATCACCGAGAACGCAGCCATCGCCGGCACGTAGAACTGACTGGGTCCGACGGGCAAAACGTTGAAGATGAACATGAACATCAACGGGAAAACGAACGTGAAGAAAGCTGCGGCGGGGTTCCGCCAGAAGGCTTTGTTCTCGAAGCTGAACTGTCGAAGTGCCATGGATGCAATGTTCATACCGGCGCCTCCTCGTCGGTCAGCTCCAGATAGACGTCCTCCAGCGAGGCTTGGTTCACCGTCAGACCGTCGAGCTCGACGTTGTTCTGAAGCGCCCACTGCGTCAAGGTGTTGAGCGTCCGCACCGGGTCGGTCGTGGTGATCTCAACGCTTGCTCCAACCGCGACGGCATCGCTCGCTATGTCCGTGGGTAGTGATGCGCCGGCCGGCGGGATGAACACGATCTTCGTCTTGTTCTCTTCGAGCGAACCGAGTGAATCTGGAGGTCCTTCGGCAACGATGACCCCCTTATTGATGATCGCAACGTGATCGGCTAGATGTTGGGCCTCGTCCATGTAGTGGGTGGTTAGGAGGATCGTCTTCCCGAGATCCCGCAGGTTGTTGACCATCTTCCAGGCATTGCGCCTTGCCGAAGGATCGAAACCCGTCGTGGGCTCGTCTAGGAACAGCAGCTCGGGATTGCCGGCCAGGCCGGCCGCGACATCGATGCGGCGCTGCTGTCCTCCCGACAGCTTCCGAACGAGCACATCCCTCTTCTCCTGCAACTCGACCACGGCGATGATCTCGTCCAACGGGAGCGGGTTGGGATAGAAACCTCGGAACTGCTCGATCGTCTCGGCCACCGTCAGGAACCGATTCACGCCGGTCTCCTGGAGGACGATCCCGATCTTCTCTTTGAACGCCCTTTGGCCTTTGGCAGGATCGAAGCCGAGCACCTGCACTTCTCCCGCACTGCGTTGGCGGTGACCCTCCAGGATCTCGACGGTCGTTGTCTTGCCGGCCCCGTTCGGACCAAGCAAGGCGAACACCTGGCCTCGCTCGACAGCTAGATCGACGCCTCGGACCGCTTCCAGACTGCCGTAGGACTTCCGCAGCCCTTTGACTTCGATAGCTAGGTCACTCATCGCCAGCAGAATAAGCTTTCGGTGATGAGCGGCTTCCTCCAGGACCCACCTGTGCTGCCGAATGCGTGGACTTCCGACCGCGCTCTCAGAGAAACCATCAACTTCCACCTGGGCGACGAACTGTTCCAGCAAGCCGAGCCGCAGCTGGCGACCATGGGAGCCGTTGCAACTGCCCCCGAGACCCGTGCTTTGGGTCTGCGAGCAGAGACCGAGCCCCCGATCCACATCCCTTACTCCGCGTGGGGTGAGCGGATCGACGAGATTCGGGTCTCATCCGCTTACCTCGAGCTCGGCCGCATCGGTATCGAAGCAGGGGTTACTGCGATCCCGTATGAGGATTCCGAGTTCGGCCCGGCAGCCCGGGTGGTGTGGGGCGGGTTGCACTCACTCTGGGGCGCTTCATCCGCTCTGTACTCGTGTCCGGTCGCGATGACGGATGGAGCAGCGCGGACGTTGTTGCTTCACGGCGACCTGGATGACATCGGCGTCGTAGGTCGTTTGACCACGCGCGACTATTCGAATGCGTGGACGAGCGGTCAGTGGATGACCGAGACGACCGGCGGCTCGGACGTCGGCCGCACGAGTACCGTCGCCCGTCGATCCGAAGACGGCACCTGGCGTCTGTACGGGACGAAGTGGTTCTCGAGCGCGACGACCTCCGAGATGGCCCTGACTTTGGCTCGGCCCGAAGGGGCTCCCGAGGGATCGCGCGGTCTCGCCCTGTTCCGGATCCATCGTGACCTCGATGATGGGTCCCGCAACGCGATCCTGGTGCGCCGTTTGAAGGAGAAGCTCGGAACCCGAGCGCTTCCGACGGCCGAGCTCGAGTTACAGGGAGCGCATGCTCACTCAGTCGGCGACCCCTATGACGGCGGGGGACTCCGGCGCATCGCAACCATGTTGAACATCACCCGGATCCACAATTCGTTGGGCGCAACCGGTGGCATGGGCCGCGGACTGGCTTACGCACGTGCGTTCGCTCGAGTCAGGGAAGTCTTCGGCCGTCCGCTGCACACCATGCCAGCGCACCGGGCGACCCTAGCTGCGATTGCAACGGACTACGCGGCCGCTCTCAGTCTGACGCTCCGATGCTGCGAGCTGATGGGCAAGGTCGAGCACGGGGTTGCAAGCGATGACGAGATCGCACTACTCCGCGGTCTCACGCCGTTGACGAAGCTCGCCACCGCCAAGTGGGCCGTCGCAGCAGCGGCGGAAGTCATGGAATCGATCGGGGGGGTTGGGTACTGCGAGGATTCGGGGATTCCGGCTTACGTTCGCAACACACACGTGCTCCCGATCTGGGAAGGCACCACCAACGTTCTATCCCTCGATTTCCTGCGCGCCGCGTATCGCTCCGAAGCGCTCGAGGCGATCGAGGCCGATGTCCACCGCACCTTCGAAGGACTCAGCGACTCCGGCTCGGGCGAGATAGATGGCGCACGAGCAACGACGGTCAAGGCACTGGACGAGTTGACTTCCGATGCTCGAGTCGCTCTTGGTGACGAGAGCAAGCAGAACTACGCCCGCCACGTTGCCCTGGGACTTGCGCGAACGTACGCGTGCACTCGATTGTGGGCGCAAGGTCGGTGGGCCGAAGAGCGAGGCAATCCGATGACCATCGCGACGGCAAAAGCCATCGCCGGCCAGGGATTGGTGCCTCCTCGCCCCGCCGACGATGTCGGTTTGGCGATGGACGAGGAGACGGCCGACCGCTAGGCGATGAAGGTCGTACTCGGCTCGGACGAGAAGAATGAGTTAACCGACGACGTCGAGAAGGATCTGCGGGGTCGCGGGCATGACGTCACGCTCGTTGGTCCGCCCGGCG
>DASQLQ010000111.1:0-2301 GCA_035629935.1 Actinomycetota bacterium | reverse complement strand
CGCGATGCGGTCGATCGTGATTTCGATGCCGTCGTCGCGTTCGGCGGTGACGGAACGATCAACGAGGTCGCGCAGGGACTGGTGGGGACAGATGTTGCTCTCGGCGTCCTTCCCGGTGGCTCGACGAACGTGATGGTTCGTTCACTCGGGATGCCGCGAGATCCGGTGGACGCGACCGCGTTCGTAGCTTCTCGACTGGCGAGCGGCACGCGACGCCGGATCAATGTCGGTCGCCTCAACGACCGCTACTTCATCTTCTCGGCGGGGATGGGGCTGGACGCGGAAGTCGTCAAGCGCGTCGAGGCAGATCCTCACCGTCGCGAACGGTCGCACAACCTGTTGTTCCTTCAGCACGCGGTCAAGGCCGCGGCGACTCGTTACCGGGGGGCCGATCCCGGCGTGACGATGCAGGTCGACGGCCACGACCCCGAACAGGTCCTGTTCGTCATCTGCTGTAACGGGCGCCCGTTCACCTATTTCAAACGGTTCCCGGTCGACGCTTGTCCCCAGGCGACTTTGGACAGTGGGCTCGACGTACTGGCGCTGACGAAGATCCGTACCCCGACGATCCCCAGGATCGCCTGGGCGGTATTCGTGTCCCGCTCCCACACTCAGTGGCGAAATAGCCGCTACTTCCACGACGTCCCGGGGGTGAATCTCCGGTCGGTTGAGGAGCTGCCAGTCCAGGTCGACGGCGATTACATCGGCGAGATGACTGAGGCCCGGCTGGAGCTGGTCCCCGACGCCCTGGATTTGCTTGCTTAGTTAACTATGAAAGGCCGCTCATAGTTACAGAACCGGTCAAACCGGGCATACTCCCCGAAGCGGACTTTGATTGGGGGGCGATCAGATGGGTCGATTTTCGAGTGCACGTGTTGCGCTGTTTATAGCTGTCGCGGTAGCCGCTTTGGGGTCGTGGGCGATGGTCGGTACGCCGGCGAGAACCTTCTTCTTCAACCAGCAGCAGGAAGAGAAATGCCACACTCACAGGCATCGACACAGGATCGTTCACTCGCACTTCCACAATCATGGGAAACACCACCGAAGGAACCACTCGGGTGGTGGCAAGCACTACCACGCACACTCGCATGGCCGGGATCATCACACCGGCGGCCCGGTTGCGCGCCGTCATTCCCACAACCACTGCCATCCCATCGCATCGAATCCGGCGACGCAAAGTCCATCCAGTGCTAGTCCCACGGCCACGGTGACGGTCAGCGTGACACCCAGTCCGTCGTCCACCCGGCGGCCTGGCGGCGGTGGCGGTGGGGGCGGTGGTGGTGGTGACGATGATGATGACGGCATCTGCCCACCGAACGGCTCGTACCTGAATCCGCCCGACCCGGACTGCTGACAGGGCGAACGGCTAGAAAGTCATGCCCCCTCGCTTAACCTGGGGGCATGACCATGCCAACTGAACAGCAGATCTCCGAGGTCCTCGGTCAGATCCAGGACCCCGAGCTTCATCGAGGCCTCAACGACCTCAACATGGTTCGGGGCATCACGATCGAGGGGCCGAACGTCACGACGCTTATCGCCCTCACGATCCCGGGGTGCCCTCTCAAGGATTACTTCCACACGGTCATCCCAGCCAAGATCAAGGAAGCCTTCCCCGCGGTCGATCACGTGGCCGTCGAACTAACGTCGATGACCGAGGAAGAGCGCCAATCGCTTCTGGGTGGTTTGAGGAAAGAGACCCCGGCGCCGTTCGCACGCACCGACTCTCCAACCCAGGTCCTTGCGATCGGGTCCGGAAAGGGTGGCGTAGGCAAGTCGACGACCACCGTCAACATCGCAGTCTCGCTCGCACAACTCGGACACACTGTCGGACTCTTGGACGCGGACGTGTGGGGTTTCTCGATCCCGCGCATGCTCGATCTACGCGAGCGGCCCACGGTCGTCGGCGACATGATCATGCCGCCGGAGAAGTTCGGTGTGAAGGTCGTCTCCATCGGTCTCTTCACGGCCGAGGACAACCCGGTCGTATGGCGGGGGCCGATGTTGCACAAGGCGTTGCAGCAGTTCCTCACCGACGTTCACTGGGACGAGCCCGACTATCTCCTCGTCGACCTGCCGCCGGGCACCGGCGACGTGTCCATCTCGATCGCCCAGTTCTTGCCCGGCGCGAACATGGTGGTCGTGACGACTCCTCAGGCAGTGGCCGAGAAGGTCGCCCAACGTGCGGGCTTCATGGCCGAGAAAACCGGCCTCCATCTGCTCGGTGTGATCGAGAACATGTCGTACTTCCGCGGGGACGACGGCAAGGAGTACCGGATCTTCGGCGAAGGCGGGGGCAAGCTT
>DASQLQ010000110.1:0-21913 GCA_035629935.1 Actinomycetota bacterium | reverse complement strand
CTGTTCCTAACGGCACTCACTCCCGAGGAGCTAGAGGACGCACTAGCCTGCGCCCGCTCCCAGGCTGGATAGCCGCTAGCGGCGGAGACGTTCCTTCATCGCACGCCAAAGGAAAACCGGGTTGCCGACAACATAGCGGCGCCACATCCGGCGAGGCTCCTGCGCCAAGCGGTAGATCCACTCGATGCCGGCCTTGTTCATCCATGCGGGGGCTCGGGGAACGACGCCGGCAGTGAAGTCGAAGAATGCTCCCACCCCGATCCCCAACCTGGCACCGGTTGATGCGAGGTGATCGCGGAGGAACACCTCCTGCACCGGGTTGCCCATGGCGACCATCAACAACCCGGTCCCGGCCTCCCTTACCTGCTTCGCGATGTGCTGCGGATCCTCGAAGTAGCCCGAGGCAGTGCCGGCCACCTTCAAGGCCGGATTTCGATCCTTGAGGATCCCGGCTGCCCGATCGGCAACTCCTGCCCGGCCCCCGAGAAAAAAAACGGGCCACCCGCGCTGTGCGGCCAGCTCGACTATCAAGGGGTTCAAGTCGCTCCCGTTGAGATTCTCAGGGAACCGGCTGCTCTGGATCCATGCGGCCAAGCTCACACCGGACCCATCGTTCAGGACGAGGTCGGCATTTAACAGGAGCTCCTTGTAAGCAGGATCGGCGGTGGCGAGGTTCAGGGTGTGCGCGTTCGCATAGGCGACCAGCGCCGGGTCGTCCCGTTCGTACAACCTTGCCATCTCGTCGAGCGCGTCGCGCCGGTTGAGCCGTGCGAGCGGGACACCGAGGATGTGGATATCGCTCACAGGCATGCCTCGGACACGAGCTTGTCGTTCACAACAACCCCGTCGAACAGCAGCTCATCGGAGTGATCCGCAAAACCGTCGGGCAAGACTGCATCCTCTTTCACGTTCTGCTCGGCGGTGTAGGCCGCGATCCACCGGCCCACCTCCTCGAGGGACAAGTCGTTGGAACCGAGCTGTTCGTGGTTCACGTACGCCCCGGGCGACGAGACACGATCGATCAGATCGACACCATCGTCGGTCTCGTCCAGAGCGGCATTGGCGTCGCGAGCCAACTCGCCTCCACCGATCGCCCACGCCCCCGATTCACGCGGGTAGGGCGTTTGACCATGGTCTGCAGTAAGCATGAGCACCCACCTACCTTCCCCGACCCGCTCGTCGAGGAATCCCACGAACCTCTTCAGGGCCGTGTCCTGCGCCTCCACCACCTCACCCACTTCGGGAGAAGTCATCCCCCAGGTGTGGCCCGCATCGTCCGACGGCTTGAAGTTGACGTACAGGAGGTCGGGCGTGGAGTCGGCCCCGAACCTCTCGGTCTCCACCAGACGCTCCAAGAGATGTTGCTGGTACGCGACGTGCGCAGGGCTCGAGTACCTGATCTCGGGATCGTCGAGCGAGTGGCCGCGCCACTCCCCGTCGCGGAAGCCGTCTGCCGCGTCCAGACGGGTTGTGCTGCGCTCCAGGAAAGCAACGTCCTCGATCGCAGGCAACGAAAAGATCTCGGTATTCGTGAACGTGACCCCCTCTTCGTCGAACAAGACCGCCGGATCCTTGTCTGCTCTGGGAAGGGCCGAACCATGACCGATCATCGATAGATGCCAGTTGACCGCGGCGAGCATCCCGACTACCGGCTTGTTATCGAACTCGCGGTCGTACACGTCAGCCAACGTTTCGGACCGCATGTTGGAGGGGTCGAGACCGAGGAACGGATCGAGATATTCACCGGCACTATTTCGGATCCTCAGGCCCGGGATCTTGTGCCTATTCGGATAGACCCCCGTCGACAACGTCGCATGGATCGGGGGCGTCACGGAGGGCGATGAACCGATCGTCATGCGGGGCCAACGAGCGCTTCGTTGCTGCAGGCTCCGAAGGAAGGGATAGGAGTCGGGATGCTCGGCGAGCACGTTATTGCCACCACCGTCCCAGACCATCGTCACGACCAGCCGCGGAGCAGAAACATCGGGAAGCAACGCTTCGGTCAACGGACGGCCCGAACGACCGTCGAAGTTTGCGCCGATCAATTCCGCAGCGGTAGGAGCAAGATCGGCCATGTCCGCGCGAGCAAGGTAACTGTCCGCCTTGACGTGCCCGGCCCCATAGACCACCAGGGGGACGCGTGCGAGATAGTCCCAAGGTCCCGAATGGACCGGCGACGCGGCCGTTCCAACGTAGTTGGGCTCCCTCGGTATGAGATTCACGTCCGGGGATGTCCCAGGCACGTAGCCACGCTTCACCCGGCGCGCCAGCTCGGGAAGCTCGTCACAGCGCGTACGTCTCAGCGGCGGCGAGCCCTCGAGAGGGGCAGGGGGCGTGGTATCGCATGCCACGATCGTCAGTAGGGTGAGCACGCCTACGCTTAGTCGATTCAACATGGGCCGCCGGTAGGATAAGTCGGCATCTAGCAGCAAGTTCCCTGTATCTGGAGGTTTGATTGGCCGCGCCGAACGTTCTTCTATTAGTGATCGATTCCTTGCGCGCGGACGCGACCTACAACGATCACCCATCCACCCCGAATATCAGGCGCTTCCAGGACCAGGGGGCCGCGTTCCTTCAGTGCGTCTCCACGACGACATCGACCACGCCGTCCTTCTCGTCGATCCTCACCGGTTGCTATCCGCCAAAGCACGGCGTCAGAGGACTGCAGGGGTACACCCTCAATCCAGCACTCACGACGACCGCCGAAGCTTTCTCTGCAGGTGGTTACCGCACGTACGCAGAGGTGACGGGGCCCCTTCTCCCACAGACGGGCATCCTGCGTGGGTTCGATGAAGCCAACCACCGGCAGGGCTACAAGGTCCCTTTCTTCAACTGGCGCGATGAAGTCATCTCGAAGATGCACTCCTACGTCGACCCCTGGTTCATGCTGCTGCATATCTGGGAGGTCCATCGGCCCTACCGGGCGCCACCCGACTTCACCAAGCGTTGGGACAAGGCCGGATACCAAGCAGCCGTCTCGGCTACCGATGAATGGTTAGCGCCGGTCTTCGAAGCGGCCGGCGACAACACGATCGTCGTTATCACCGGCGATCACGGAGAGGAATACCCCGACACACCGCTCGAGCAGAAGTTGATCCGTGTCGCGCGGAAATCGCGGGGCACTCTCAAACTCGGATCCTGGTTCCCCTATCTCGACAAGAAGTTCCAAGCGCTGGCGGTCGGACACGGATTCGCTCTACACGAGCACCTTGTGCGCGTTCCGCTGATCGTGTCCGGACCGGGGATCCCAGCCGCACAGGTCGAACAACAGGTACGCCACGTTGACCTCTTCCCCACCCTCGCAGAGATCTGCGGCCTGAAGATCGGAGCGGGCGGGGAGCAGACCGGCATAGACGGTCGCAGCGTCTTGGCCCTCACGAAGGGCGGGTCACTCCCGGACGAACCTGCTTACATCGAAGCGGTCGGTGTGAAGCTCGAAGGCAATCGCATCGCAGCCGCCCGCACACCTGACTGGAAGTTGCTGAAGCCGGGCGGAGGCAAGCCGGCCCTCTACAAACTCGACGGGGGTGCACCACCCGACGAGAAGAGGAACCTGTACCGCCGCTACCCCGAGATCGCTCGTAACCTCGAGAGCTTCATCGACCGCGTTGCGTCGGCGGAGTTCGTAGCGGATGAGGGATCGGGCATGACCGAGGACGAAGAGGCGGTTGTCGAGCAGCATCTCCGTGACCTTGGCTATCTCTGATCATGTCTGCGTCCGGGCCCCCGTTCTTCATCGTCGGTTCAGCTCGATCAGGTACGACACTTCTCCGTCTCATGCTGAACGCGCACGAGAAGGTTGCAGTCCCGCCGGAGTCTCGATTCATAGTCGAGCTGTGGGATGGCCACGAAGAGGTTGACATCGAGCGGCTCCTTAAGAACCTTGCCGCGCACAAACGGTTTCAGGCGTGGGACCTACCGATCGACGCGGTTCGCCATGAGCTCGAGGCAGCGCGCGGCAAAGTCAAGTTCGCGACCGTGATGGAGGCCGCCTTCGGCGCCTACGCACGCGTGAACGGCAAGCCCCGATGGGGCGACAAGACTCCGCGCTACGTCGAGCACATCCCGTTCATCGCAGGGCTATGGCCGGAGTCGAAATTCATCCATCTGATCCGGGACGGTCGCAATGTCGCGCTCTCGTACGGGAACGTGCCTTTCGGCCCTAAGAACGTTGCCCAGGCGGCGAAGCTGTGGGCCGACCGGGTTGCGATGGGTTGTCGCGACGGGCGAGCCCTTGCCACCGGCCACTACATCGAGATCCGTTACGAGGACCTCGTCGACGACGCCAGCGGCGAAGCCAAGGACCTTTGTGAGTTCCTGGAGCTCGACTTCGACCCGGGGATGCTCGACTACACCGAGCGGGCTCGGGATGCCGTCCTCACGAGAGCATCGCAGTTCAACCCCCATCTCACCGAGAAACCCAACAAGACGCGATCGTGGGAGACAGAGATGCCGGACAAGCAAGTGGAAGTGTTCGAAACAGTCGCCGCGGACGTGTTGAATGAGTTGGGTTACGCACGGCGCTTCAAGAGCCCCAGTGCAACAGCCCGGATGAAAGCGACGATGGGCAAGCTCGGCTTACCGATCGCGCGCCTGAAGTCCTAACGAACGATCACCCGTGGGTCGTAATCGTTAGCACCCTGCTGATCCCGGCCTCATGGTCGCGGTCGGCTTGAGGCCATCTCAATCTCAAGTGGTGCTTGCCCTTCCACGACGCCACTGGGAAGAAGCTGAACGATGATTGGGGCGACAAGTCTCCGCTCTGCAGCGTGCGCCAGCGGCCGGCCCGGAATTCCTGAAGAACCACCTTCGACCCGCCGTGATGAGGCCTCACTCGGCCGTGTACCCGGAAGTTAGTGAATCTCTTGGGGCGCGCATCGCTGACCTTCACGCTGAACCAAACGTGGGCGAAGACCGGCTCCGGATCGGACGTTCTCTTGCCACAACTTCCCGATCGCCGGGCGACGGCCGAGTACACCGAGCTCCAACGAACGCGCTCGCTGACTTTGAACTCACCGGTTGGTTCGGCCGTGACCGTAGCGACTTCCAGGTGTCTCCTAGATCCGAAGATGAGTCGCCTGATCAAGACCGTCGAGTTCGCGCTGCATGAAGGTTGGTTGGCCTGCACCCGCCCCCGAAGGGTGATGCGCTCACCTACTCGCACCTTCCTGCGTGACGCCGTTAGGGAAACCTCCCGGTATCGGGGGTTGGGAGTTGGAGTGGGGGTGCTGGTTTGGGTGGGGGTGGGCGACGGAGTCTGGAATGCGTTCACCGTCGCAGGCCGCGAGCCCCCAGTTGCCGGGAGCTGCACGAGAACCCCAACCAGCGCTACTGCCGCGAACGCGCCTCCAAGCCTCAACAGCGCCTGAGCCACGGTTGGTTGTTGCACTGATCTTTGCCCGGGCCGCCGCTGATCTTGTCCTCGCCCAAACCGGCAAGGATCTGGTCATTACCCGGGCCCCCATCCTGCCGGTCGACGGCGGGTCCACCAACGATCCCGTCATCGCCACCTTCGCCGAAGAGCTCGTCGGGACCGTCGTCTCCATAGAGCAGATCGTTCCCATCGCCACCGCGCATCACATCGGTGCCGACATCGCCGGTCATCAGGTCCGCGCCGGGCCCACCGACATATCTATGTCCCCCATCACGGCCCCCGCCCGACGACATCAGATCGTCGCCTTCTCCGCCGTCGACCGCGCCCGTAGCGTCCTGCAGGACGTCATCGCCGGGGCCGCCACTTCCTTCTCCGATCTGCGAAAGAGCGTCGTTCCCCCCGCCTCCGGCCGCTACAGCAGCGCCGATGATCAGGTCGTTGTCCTCGCCACCGTCGGGCTTGCCACCGACGAGAAGATCGTTGCCGCCCTCGCCGTTCGATTCGCTACCGGTAAGGAAGTCACGTCCGGTCCCACCGAAGAGCTTGTCCTGGCCTGAACCGACCAGGTAGTCGTCGCCGCCGCCACCGCACACGACATCGCCTTTGCCCCGGTTATCGATCAGGTCCGGCTTGTCGGTTCCGACGAGATCGCAGTCACGGCCATCGACCCCTCCGCTGCTGTAGTTGAGATTCCTGTCGGTTTCGCAGGAATCCTGCTGTCCCCCTCCGCCCGAGCATTCGTCCTCACCTTCACCGCCATCGATCTCGCTCGCGAATTGGCTAAGGAGCGTGTCGTTACCGGGACCGCCCTGACCAGAATCGAATGCAAAAAGGACGTCTGCTCCGTCTCCCCCTTCGGCTATACCGCCGATCAGAACGTCGTCACCCTCGTCTCCGGTGACCTGGTCCCCCTTGAGGATGTCGTTGCCTTCGTTTCCCGCTACGACGGGTGCACTGATCGTGTCGTTGCCCGTACCACCCACCACAGTGCCGGCTACCTTGACGTCGATCATGTCGTCGCCGTCGCCACCGTCAACGGTCTTGGGCTTGAACTTGCCGGGGCTGAAGATGCGATCGTCGCCGTCCCCACCCTCCATCGTGTCGCCCTGGAACATGTAGTCGTTGCCGGCGTCGCCGTTCATGTCGTCCTTACCGAAGTGGCTACGCAGGACGTCGTTCCCCGGCCCCCCCGCAAGGGAGTCGTCATCTTCGTCCCCCTCGAGTGAGTCGTTGCCGTCGCCACCCTCGAGTGAGTCGAAACCCTGGCCGCCATCGAGGACATCGTTCCCGCCTCCGCCGGCCAGCCTGTCGTTACCGAAAGCACCGAAGACGTAGTCCGTGTCTCCACCACCGTCGATCGTGTCGGCGCCGGGAGCGGACTTCTGATCGCCGACGAGCAGATCGACACCCGTGCCGCCGCTGATCTTGTCGTTGCCGACCTCGCCGAAGACGGTGTCATCTCCGCCACCCGAGTTAATGGTGTCGTTCCCGGTGGAGCCTGTGATGTAGTCGTCGCCCCCGCCGCCGATGATTACGTCATCGCCACCATGCCCGAAGATCCTGTCGTTTCCGCCCTTCGCGCAGAGAACATCGCGACCCTCGGTCCCGTTCAAGGTCTCGGACTTGCTGGTCCCCGACTTCGTGCATTGCTGCGCCCACGATGGAGCGGAGCCGAACGGAAGTCCAAAGGTCACAACCATCAGCGCGACTATCAAAGAGCGAGCTTTCATGAATCCTCCTGGGGTGTGCCCGTCAACTGTTGATGAAGGAGAACCGTACTCGCCGTTCGGGGTTATCTCGGTTCGTATCAACCAATACAAGCGATTGCCAGGTTCCCAGTTGCACTTCCCCGGCCAGGACGGGGACCGAAAGCGTCGGCGAGATGAAGGCCGGCAGGACGTGGTCGGCACCGTGGCCCTTCGAGCCATGGCTGTGCGAGTAACGATCGTCCCGCGGGAGAAGACGATCGATCGCCTCCTCGAGATCGTGTTCGGACCCGGAACCTGTCTCCATCAGTGCAAGCCCTGCGGTCGCGTGTGGCACGAAGATATGCACGAGTCCGTCTTTGTCGCCGCGCGCGAAGGCCCTCAGATCCGAAGTCAGGTCGTAGAAGCGCTTCGAAGACATGTCGTAGGTGCGCAGATCACTTTTAATAGCGCAGCCTTTCCATCGTCGGTTCGATCAAGGGGAGTATCGAGGAGATCTCTTTGGGGTTCTCTCGTCGCCACTTCCCTTGCTCGGGAGGCGTCACGACATTGATCGGCGTCTGCTTGAGGGCTCGCGCCTTGGCGAGGAGGGTCTCTTCCTTTTCGACGCCGATGAAATCGAGGATGCGTGCAACCTCGTTGGCGGGCGAATCAACCAGGAGCTCGTACCTGATCTCGGTCCACCGCTCCTTCGGGATGCCTTCGAAGCCGTCCAACATGTGGGTATTCGCGGCGGCCCACTGGCGTGCCGCGACGCGTTCGAGGGGGCCGCGGATGTCGTCTCGCCAACCTGGATATAAGACGAACTTCCACCACCGGGGGTCGGCACCGGGGATCGAATGCCGTTCGGGCAACTCGTAGGTCCTGTACCGGGGGGTGCGCCACGCATTGATGAGAGAGTTCACGTTGTCTCGCCCGTCCCTCACGAGGAATACATAGAGCGCATCCGGAAATATGCGATCGATGAAGGGGATCCGCAGCGAGTTCCTCGGGGTCTTGTCGATCAAGCGCCGGCGGGTCCCCACAGTCAACAGGAACTCGCGGCGGATGCGCGCGACGGTTTCCGCTCCGGCGTCCTCTGCCCCCAAGACGTTCGACTCCCACCCCCGCAGAGCAGGGTGATGATCCGCTTCCCACACCTCGTGCGCCTCCCCCGGCCAGTGGGCCAGTTGAGAAGACGAGCGAAGCACGGAGAACAGGATGGAGGTGCCAGAACGAGGCGCACCGACGATGAAGACGGGACGTTCGATGCGGCCGCCCGTCAACAGCGCAGGGATGTGTCCTGCTTGGCGCACCCGCAGCTTCACCCGATCGAGCCGATGCCGTAGACCGGGATCGAAGTTCGTGCTCAAGCTCTTCCGGACCGCGCGGCGATCAGCCACGGCGCTTGAATGCTTTCTTGCGGATCCGGTCCCACACATGACGTTCCTCAGCGTCGAGACCCATCGCTCTCAGGACCATGATGTAGATCCCCGCCGCTATCGCGATGCCGGCCACCTCCAAGAACCACTTCTCGTCGACGAATCGAGACCATACGAACAGGAATGCCGACCCGGCGAGTGTCGCGCTGACGGGCTTCATGAAGGAGCGCCCGAATGGTTGGACCCCCACGAGAAGCTTGGCCTGGATCACCCTGACCGTGTTAACCGAGGCGGTGACGATCGCATCGACCACCGCCATCCCGACCGCACCATGACTCGGAACGATGAGATAACCGAGGCCGATGTACAGCCCGACCGCGACGATCGAGTTGACGAAGTTGAGCCCGGGGCGTCCGGTCATCGAGATGACGTATCCGGTGGGGCCGGTCCCCGTATAGAAGAAGTTGCCGATGGCGAGTATCGCAACGACCGTTACGGCACCGGGATAAGCCTTGGGGAAGAAGGTCCGAACAAAGAGATCACCTTCGAGGATCAGAACGGCGAAGACCGGGAACGAGAACGTTGCGGTCCATCGGTTGATCGTCTTGTAAAGCGAATCGAGCCGGGCGATCTCGCCCCGTTCGAAAAGATCGGAGACGACGGGAGCCCAGATGTTGACGATGCCACCGAGGAACACCGTGCCCGAACCTTGCACCGAGAGACCAACTGCGAAGAGGGCGACCTGTACTTCGGAGCTGAGCGCTCCGAGAACCAGGATCCCCAAGCCAAGCGATTGCACTCCAAAGAGAGAAGCGCCGGCTTGCGGCAGCGCGAACCTGATCATCGGGCCCGTTTCCCTGACCGGGACGGCAGCGCGCTCTTCGGCCGTGAGCATCCTGGCGAAGTACCAGCCTGCGACGAGAGCACCGGCGGCGACACTCAGGACGAGCGATGAAACGACCCCTGCGAGGGAGAACCCTGCCAGCAATGCACTGACACCGAATACGAAGCGCGCGGCAGGCTGGACGATCGTCCCCGCAACGACCGAAGGCACCATCGTCTTGTAGGCCTGCGTGCAGTAGCGCAACACCTGCATGAGGGCGAATAGAGGGACGTAGAGGATCCCCAGGCGGAAGAGATCGACGAACAGTGCTTCCCGTTTCGGAGTAGCGAAGAAACCCGCCAGCAGTTCGGCGCCGTAGAAGGCGGCGAAGCAAACAATGATGGACGCGATCCCTGCTCCCGCCAAACCAACCTGAGCGGCACCTCTGACGCCACCAGGCCTGGCGGTGGCTCGAGCGCGGGTGATGAACCGCATCGACGCGTAGTTGAAACCCGCCAGACCGACCTGCGCGGCCAGGGACAGGACCTGGGAGATCAGCCGATAGAGCCCGTATCCCGCCGTGCCGAGAAACTCCAGAGCAACCGCGGTGAAGACGAAGGAAAGGCCGCGCTGCGACAGCTGACCGGCGATCTGAACGGCTCCGCCCTTCGCAACGACGCGGATGTCCGCCGCTGCGTCCTTGGACAGGGCTTCGTCTCTGAGCGGGTCGTCGGTCATCGTTCGGCGCGGGTTTTGACCCAGGGCAACAGCGGCGAATCCACACCCCGGCCGTTCGCAGCCGCGATCCCTAGTAGCAGCGAGATCGTGAGGGTGTAGATCGGTTCTACGTACAAACTAAGGATGACTCCGTGCGCGGCAGCCGTTACACAGCTCGCCGCGGTCAGGGTGCTGAAGGTACTGGGTTCTTCGGGCCCCCTCTCTTTGGCTCGGGCCCGCGTGTGCAAGAAGGCCATTGCGTACAGGGCCATGATCAGGAGTGCACCCGGGAGGCCGGTGCGGAAGAGGTAGTTCAGATATGTCGAGTGCGTTCCGGCACGCGGCACGTACCGATTCCCTTCCTTGACCGTGCCACTCTCGGTCCGTGGACGCTCGGTTCCGTAGCCCACGAAGATGTACTTGACCGGTCCCTTCAGGATCCCGAGGGTGTCTTTGTAGAGATCCTGCCGCGTGACGATGCTCTCCGACCCTCCGGCCCGTCCGGTTAATGGGTCGACCTTGTACTTCACCAGGTAGGTGCCCGTCAGCACGACGGCCCCCGCGACAACGAATAGGACAACTTGCTTCATCCGGTTACGAGTGAGCACACCGTCAACCGCCAGATAGATGACACCTAGGGCGATCGCCACCCAGGATCCTCTCGCCAGAGAGAAACCAGCACCGAAGAGACAAGCGCACGCGGCGGCGACCCCGAACCTTCGACGGCGCCTGTCATCCGTCCAGAGGAAGAAGAACGCTAGTGGGAACAGTGCCGCGCAGATACCTGCATACGTCAGGGCGTTGCGAGGGAAAGAACGCATGCGTGGAACGGTGTTCGCGGGCGACAACCCGATGTTGTCGTACAACAGCTCGACCCGGGCAACTGCCAACTCGCCTTCGAAATCACGAGCGGATCCTTCGAAGCGAACGACGAGCGAGTTCTCGAAGGCCTGGAAGCCCGGTCGGAAGACTTCGAACTCGGGCATCTCAGGTGTATCAGCTGCGACGCTTTCGAGCCTCTGCCGGAGCTCGATCGATCCGGCGTTCTTCGATCGTGCGTACTTGATCATCCCGATGTTGTTGGGGAACGCGTCAACGCCGTACGCAACCTCGACCCTCTTACGCGTTTCACCGTTCTGCAGCGCCTCGATGTCTATCCCGACCCACTGCATCAACACCGCTACCGACAGCAGGATCACGAAGGCGAGAAGGCCTCTGGCAGTGCGAGCGCGGTCCTCGAGCGCCTCCAAAGCATCGACGCACGCAAGGATCGCTCCGGTGGACAGGAACTGGATGCCGAGCAACAGCAAGAAATGCTTGAAGTCGAGTCGCGTGATCACCGCAACGCCGAGACCCGTCCAGACGAGCACTGCGATCGCCACCCACGCGAAACGCCCCCCTCTCGGCAACCGCTTCTCGCGTAAGAGCGAGTACGCCCAGCGAAGCACTACCGCGGTCCAGCCCACCAGGATCACCAGCGGCAGCATGTCGACGAGCCACCCGGCCACGCCCATATAAAGGGGCGATACGAGGGCGGCCGGCAGCGGCAACACGAGCGCGATCAGGGCCGCGGCAACGCAGAAGCTCCAGAGCGCGATCACGCCCCCAACGAGCGTTTGTGTTGCCCAACCTCCGATCCCCGTCAGGATCGCGGCGATCGTGAGGGCCCAGAGGACCCGCGCACCTCGGCCGGGAGACGTCGAGGGAAGTCGGTCCAGCCGTTGCAGCATCAGGCCGCGCGCGGCCGGCCCAACGACCTGAGCGCGACAGAGATACCGATAGTGATCGCAAGCGTGATCCAGGCCATCGCCGGCCCGAAGGGTTGCCGGAGCACCGCGATCAAGGTGATCCCCACAAGGGATGTCATTGCGAGACTGATCGCCGGCACGAGCCCGAGTCCCTCAGCAAGCCCGGCGTCGGGGAGGAAGTAGTTCAGGGCCAGATAGCCCGGGAGGAGCATGAGGATGAGACCCCACAAGACGACCGGGATGTGCAGGGCACTGGATGGCGTAGTTGCGGGGACGTTCGTGACGTGGGTGGAGGAAGGTCCCTCGTCGCCCCCCGGCAGCCATCTGAAAACCGCTCCGTCGTGCACGGTCAGCAACGTCGTATCGGGATCCTCCATCTGCCCCAAGATCTCGGTTGTCAACTCGCTATCTCCGGACGCCGTCTCCACGTTCGCTCCCGCGGGGTTAAAGATCTCAGCCAGAACGATCACGGGCGCGGCCTCGCTACCTTCGATGCCCCCGTGCGTGTCCTCGAGCAGGTCGATCGAGAGCTGGTCGTAGGTCTCATCTCCGGTGCTGGTCGGCTCGCCGGCAACCAAGTTCTCCAACGAACCTAGGTAGAGGTATCCCTGATCGATCTGACCGGGTGGAAGGCCGTACCGCGACGTGTTGCCCGACAGCTTGCTGAAGCCATAGATCTGGAACGGCTCGGGTGGTTCGTCGTCGATCACGAATACGACAGGACGATCTTCGTTATCGGCTGCCAGAACATTCCTCAGCTCATCGAGGTCCAGCCGGGCTTGTGGCTCGAGCCACTGGCTCTTGGCTTTGGTCCAGCCCGAAACTGCAAAACCACTGGTGAGGTTCGTTGCAAGAACCACGACTATGGCCAGCACACCAAGAAGCGCTAGTCGTTGCACACCACCCGAGCTCGCACGATCGATGAAGAATCTGATCGCGATGCCGGCGCCGATCCCTATGAGAAGAACCCACGCAAGGGTCGTGTTGAAGAATCGGTAGTACGGATACGTCAGGCCGGCTATGAACCCGAACAAGCCCGCCAAGGGTGCTAACCACAGGATCGACACACGTGTGACGTCCTCGTCGAGGGCTCGCCGACCGGCGGCGAGTAGGCCCACGATCCCGATGACGAACAGCGGACCGTTCAACGCGGGCCGCATCGTGTCGATCCACAGCATCATCCGATCGATGAAGAAAGAGCTTGCATAGGGCGGGGGCAAGGCTGCCTCGCTGAGCGAGAGCGAACGCCCCCAGATGCCCACCGACCAGATAGCAACTGTCACGACCACGGACGCGATGCCGGTGCCGAGCATCCACCCGTCCTGTTTCAGAACGGACCGGACGTCGAACTTCGTAGTTAGCAGGCGGACGCCGGCCATCAGGCCCAATGTCGCGCAGAAGATCGCCAGCGTCGTTGGGTGCGTAAGTCCGGCAAGCAGCATGAAGATGAAAAGGGCGATGCGCGCTCCCCACGATTCCTTTGACGGGCCCAGGAAGAAAAGCGACGCGGCCAAGAAGAACAGGCACAGGACGTTGTCCAGGTAACCGACGAATGGTGGCGTGAGTAGCAGACCCGCCGACGCTACGGCTACCGAGTGCCAGACGATCGGATCCTTCAGATGGCGCGCAGCGAACCCGGCTAAGAGCAACGAAACCAGAACGGGAAGAAGGACCATGAGCAACAAAGTGACGTTCAGCGAGCTCACAGTTGCGACCTGTCGAAGAAGCGCCCCGATCACCGGAGCTGCCACCCGGTAACCCGCGGCGAACATCCCCTTGGGACCCTCGATCGAAAGGAGTCGCAACGGTTCCTCGGTGATCAGGACCTCGGTCCGCCACGTATAGAAGGCGGGATCCTTCGTCGGTGCAACGCGACCGGCGTCCGTCAGGAACGGCCACGAGAACAGGGCCAGCAGCACCGCCGTGGTGACGAGATACGCGGCGGGATGCCCCAACCAGCCGGTTATGGAGTCGCGCAGGCTCCCGGCTGGGGTCTTTGGGCCGCGTTCGTCTAGAGAAGTGGTCATGGGTGAGCGCATCCTATCCAGGAGCGGAGGGCGCTCTCCCGGCTCCACAATCGAGTTCTGGCAACAAGCGCGCGGGGACGGCCATCGAGAACAGGCGGTCCCGGGGGCCGAATCGTCCGGCCCCCGTGAGGAGCATGTCGGGACGTTGAGTGTTGGCCGCCAGCCGGTAGTCACCGAGGAAACGAGCCACCTCGTGGATCGTCACGCCCTCTCGGTCCAGCGCGGTCTCATCGAGGAACACCTCGGTCGGCCATACAGCGCGCGTGATCGCTCCGAACTCGTCATCAAGGTCCCGCTTCACCTCTTTGGGATCGATGCCATATCCATCGACCACTTCTGCATCCGGTTGCTGTCCGTGATCTGCCGTCACGACGACGGTCCACTTCCCTTCCCCAACGACGTCATCGAGCGAACCCAAGAGCCGGCCCAGTTGGCGATCAGTCTCCTTGATCGACGCACGTACTTCGTGCGAAGCCATGTTGAAGTAATGCCCGAGACGATCGATCTGTTTGAAGTTGGTGAACAACAGGTCCGTCGTTGCGTCCGCTCCGTATCCCTCTTGCTCGATCAGTTCCTGCATCACCCGCTCGTGATACTTGATGAAGGCAGGCGTTTCCTCGATGCGCGCTTGGTCGTCCAATATCTTGTTGTCCCCCCACGCATCGTCGACCTCGCCGTCGAACGCGTCGAGACGAGCGATGTCGTCGGCCAATCCCGTCTGTTCTTCGAACGCAGGCGGCAGTCGGTAGTGGTCTGGATTCGTGATCCATTCGTTCGTCTCCGTGTCGAGCCACACCGCAACGTCTCGGTCCCCGGTCGGATCTTCGGCGCCTCGGCCGATCATCCCGAGGTGCCATGGTTCGTAGCCCACCATCCCCACCAACGCGCGATTGCGCCTCTGCTCGTCCCACCGCTCGGCGAAGGTCGGGACGTTGATGAAACGCGACGACTCGCCTTCCAGGAATGAGTCCACGACCTTGCCGGTCTCGTCGCGCACTGGGATGCCCGTGATCCCATGCACCCAGGGGAAGACACCCGTTCCGAGCGTCGTGTGAACTGCAGGCGTAACGGAAGGCGAGGACCCGACGGTCGCGTTCGTGTACGAGGTTCCACCGTCCATCATCTCTTTCAGGTTCGGCCACGCGTTGGGCCAGCGCTCGAGGACATTCCATCCCCCTCCGTCCCACACCACCACGACGATCAGCCGCGGCTTGTCCTTGCTCAGAAGCTCACTGTCGAAGCGAACTACTTCGTCGAGTCGTTCGCCGTCGTCGGTCTTGAAGAACCCTTGCAGCAAGCCCGTAAGGGTGGGGGCGATGTCGGCCATCGTGATGGGCCGGTCGATGTCACCATGTGGCTCGATCACTCCCGGGCCGTAGAAAACGATGGGGATCCTTTGCAGATATCCCCACGGGCCCGAATGGCTCCATCCCCCCTCGGCCGTCCCGACGTATGCCGGATAGCGAGGAAGGAGCGAGATCTGACCCGATCGGTCGGGGAAGTACCCCCGCTTGGTTCGCTCGAGCCATGGGGACGGCATATCGCACGCTTGCTCGCGGAAGGAGGCAAGTGGTGGGGGTTTAGTCAGAGCCAGACCCGCGCCGGCGACGACGGTTATGGCGGCAACGACCGAGACCGCTAGAGGAAGCTTGTTGCCTGCAGCCCAGTTACGAAAACCCACCGGTCACGCGGCGGAAACGGTCAGGAGCCCTGCGCGCCGGTACCAGACCGCCAGCCCCCCGAGGCCCAGAAGAAACACCACTCCGAGCATCGCGATCAGAGAACTGCCCAACTGCTCCCACCACAACTTCAGAACCACCGCTGCGATCACCCACGCGAGGTTGTAGGCGATGTCGTACAGGGAGAATGCCCGGCCACGGAAGTCGTCACCCAAGGCCTCCTGCACCAACGTGTCGAGCGAGATCTTTGCGAGGAAGAATCCGAAGCCGAGGCAGAACGTAAGAAGCACGATCGCCGCTTTGATCTCGACCGATCCGAGAACTGCTGTTCCCAACCCTGCGACGGCGGACGCGTAAAGAACGAGCCGACCAAGACCCTTCGCACGGGTCTTCAGTTGGTTCGCCGACAGGAAGCCGAGCGCAACTCCCACCGCTCCTCCACCCGCAGTTAGGACGAGTCGGAGGTTGTCGTCACCTGCGATCAAGTCCTTGGCCACGAATCCGATGCCGATGATCGAGGCCGTCCACAGGAACCGCAACCAGAAGTAGGTGGAGATCGCGGCACCGGCCTTCGGAGTCCTGGCCACCTCCTTGAAACCATCCACGATGTTGCGCAGAACACGTGCGATCTCGCGACCGAGAGTCGAGGCTTCACGTCCCTCGTCGGCGTGAGAGATGCGCAGAGCGAACAATGCCCCCGCGCCGTAAACGATCGCGCCGACGATCGCTATCGGCTCGCTGGCCACCAGGCTGCTGCCGATAATCGCTACCCCCGCACCCGCCAACTGGAACAGCGCCCCTCCCATCTGCGAGATGGCATTGCCCTCGACGAGTGACGTCTCACCCAAGGTCGCCGGCAACGCTGCTGCTTTCGCCGCCAATACCAATCGGGTGGATGCGAGTGTCAGCAGCAGTAGCCCCATCAACACCCCGTTCGGTACCGACTGGATCCCGATGATGGTGACCAGGACCACGGCGCCTGCTCGCACCCCGTTGGCGGCGCACAAGAGCCGACGGCGGTCCCACCGGTCGATAACTACACCGAGGAACGGGCTGATGAACGTGTAGGGCACGAAGAGCAGGAGCGCCATCGTCAACAGCACGTCGACCGACGGCGCGGCCTCCGGGTCGAAGCCGGCCTGGCCCCCGAAGACGATGAACTTCCCGATCGCACCCTGAACGAGCCCGTCCCCTGCTTGTGCGGCGAACTGAACCGCCATCAAGAATCCGAAGTCGCGTTTCGAGAACAGAAGGGTTAGGCCGCGCTTCAGCATCAGATCTCACCGAGTGGGGGGAAGAGGCTCTGATCGACATCGAAGACGCCCTCCGGGTAGATCCCTTCCCCGAACGATTCGATCTTGTCGGGAGTGAGCGATTGGAAATATCCGGTTGGGAACGCGCCGGCGAACAGCAGCTCGTCCATGCGTCCTTCGGGGACTCTGTCCGCGCCCGGAGCACCGCCCGAGATGTTGTCGCCCAGGGTGTAGGAGCCGATGAACCTGGCAACGTCCTCGAGATCGACGTCTCCTTGTTCGATCGCGTCCTGCTCTAGGAACACATCGACGGTCGTCACCTTCTCGACGACGTTTCCGAACCGCGATTCGATATCCGCCAGAAGCTCGTTGGAGTTGATCCGCCAACCGCCGTGCAACTCCGGCAACGGTTCTTGCCCGTGATCGGCACTGATCGCGAGTACGTATCTGCCGGCCCCAACCTGCTCGTCGAGAACGGCCTTCAATCGAGCGATCTCGGTATCCACCGCCCTCAGTACATCCTCTTCTTCGGGAGAGACCATGTTCCAACGATGACCCGCGTAGTCGGGCATCTTCATCTCGATCCAGAACATGTCCGTCGACTTGTCTTTGCCGATCTCCTCGTTTCGCATGATGTCGACGATCGCGTCACCCGTGAACCTCACGAACGCAGAGGTGCCCGGTCGGATAACGGGCTCCTGGAGCTCCTCGAGGGTGTTCCCGAACCAGGTCTCGTCAGCGAGCCCATCCCTTTCATCTAGATCGTCTTCATATTCCTCGAGCTGTTCCAGATCCGTTTCTTGCAGGTAGGAGGGAAGTGTGTAGAAGTCCTCGTTGATCCACCACGCGTTATCCTCGGCTTCCCAGAGGACGGCGATGTCCTTGTCGCCGCCTTCGCGCTGGGCGCCGTGGCCGATCATCCCCAGGTGCCATCCCTCGTAGGAGACGGTGGCGATCACCGGTTCGTTGCCGTTCTGCTCGTCCCAGAGCTCCGACATCGTGGGCACCATCAGATAGGTCGGGTCCGCATTCTGTTGCCATGCATCGGTGTTCTTGCCGTCGGGGCCGCGCATCTGGTTACCCGGGATCCCATGCGTATTCGGATAGACGCCGGTCCCAAACGTTGCGTGCAGAGCTCCAGTGATAGCGGGGGCTGAGCCGATCGTCGCGTTCGTGTAGTCGGTGCCACCGTCCCGCAACTCCTGGATCGTCGGCCATGCATCGGGATGCTCCTGCAGGACATTCCACCCTCCGCCGTCGATCACGACCGTGACGATCGCGCGGGGAGGCTCTGCGTCGGAGACCAGTGCCTCGCTCAAGACGGCGCCATCGGTGTCGAGGGCGTCCATCCCCACCATCGCCGCGTACGTGGGAGCGACGCTGGCGATGTCGACCGTCGAGCGGATCTCCTGACCCTCTTTGATCTGTCCGGGACCGTAAAAGATCAACGGGATGCGCGACGTGTAGTTCCACGGATTTGGATGCGACGACCCAAGGAACGGGGTCGCAGAACCAAGTGTCGTCAGATCCCAATTACCGATGATGAAGCTGTGAGGCTTGGGAATCGTCATCACCTCACCCGACCTATTGGGCACGTGCCCTTTGTAGAGATGATCCATGATCGGCGAGCCGATCTCCGTCGCCATCTCGTCGAGAGTGGGAGCCCCCGCGGGCACACCGCGTTCTGGCATCGATAGGTATAGCGCGACCAACGACGCGACAACGGCGACGCCGAGCACGATCAGTAACCGGTTTCGTCCCTGCGAAAAGTTCATAAAGGTCCATCACGGTAGCGTTATCTGGAGATGAGAGTCGCAGGGCGATCCCTCACGATCCTGGTGCTCCTCATAATCATCACTGTCCCGGCGGCAGTTCTTAGGGTTTTGTGCGTTGGCCGCTCGTGCGAAAGAGAAGCACGCGGTCGGCAAAGCGTGCCTTTCTGTTCCCTTCCCCGGGACATCCGCAGTTTGATTGTGGCCGGTTACCAAGAGGGACGCTCCCCGGATGTCCTTGCGGTCGGCGAACCGACACCCTTGTCCGCTCGGGTCGCGTTCGCCGCGAACGGCCTCCGAGGTCCCGGCTCAGAGATAGAGATAGGTCTCGACGACATCGCGCCGACGATGGCGAACATTCTCCGATTCGACATCCCTCACCCAGAAGTACGCTCGGGCAAGGCCGCAACCGAGGTAACGACCGAACGCCCTCCTCGACTGGTCCTGCTCGCGGTGTTCAAAAACCTCGACCAGCAACAGGAGATGAACGTCCCCGGGGCCGCCGGCCGAGAGCCCTTGTTGGGCACGGCAGCGATGATCTCACTCCCCCTCGATCCGACCGCCCTCCTGGCAACCATCGGGACGGGCGGCACCCCTGCGCAACATGGCGTGACCGGATCTCACCTGCGCAACGACCAGGGACGTCTCGTCCGAGCCTGGAGCGGCGACGCCTTTCCCGGAACGGTGATCGCCACCCTCGCGGACGATCTGGATGAAGCTCTAGTTCAAACACCGAAGATCGGATTGGTGGGGACCAGTCGTATAGATCAAGGTTTGGTTGGAGGCGACTGGTATGTGGACGTCGATCGTGACCTCCGGCGCTTCGTCGACGACTCTGAGTCTGCCGTGGACCAAGCCCGCAGCTTGATGCGGTCGGAGCGCTTCGGACGAGATGACGTCACCGACCTCCTCGTTGTATCGGTCGACGCATCGAATCTGGATGTGAACGATGCTCTCGCGACACTGGACGAGATGGCCCGTAGGGTCTCGGGTGGAGACGCCGCGCTCGTAACGGTCGGCCTTCCCGCCGGCGAGCCCGGGGAGGAGCTCATCGACATGCAGGAGGTCGTCCGACACGTAGAAAACGAGACGGCACGCGGAGTCGTTGAGGAGGCCGCTCTAGGCGGACTCTTCCTCGATCAAGAGGTGCTCGTCGACAACGGCGTAACGAAGGATCAGGTTGTTAGTGCTTTGCGTTCGGCAACACAAGACGGCCGGCGAGTTTTCGCAGACGTCTTCCCGGGCATAGCGGTGTCGTTTGCGAGGTTCTGCTGATGGCCCATATCGCTCAACCCCTTGGGTCCCGCGAGGAATCGTGGCGGCGCATCCTCGGGGCCGGCTTCGCCCTGGCCGTCCTCGCTACGTTCCTCAATATCGCCAACCCCGGGCGGGTCCCGGCGATCCAGAACTTCATCCTCGTCTTCTCTTCCTTGTTGATCGAGGCGATGCCGTTCATCTTGCTGGGCGCCTTGGTATCCGCGTTCATCGAAGTGTTCGTGCCGGGGCGTGTCTTCGATCGCCTCGGGGCCCTCTCGCCCCGGCTCCAACTACCTGCGTCGGCGTTGGCGGGGTTCGCGTTCCCCGTGTGCGAGTGCGGCTCTGTCCCAGTCGCTCGCCGACTTGCCCAGAAGGGTTTGGCGCCGGGGGCCGCGGTCACGTTCATGCTCGCGGCCCCCATCCTTAACCCTGTCGTGATCATCTCGACGGTCATCGCCTACCGCGGCCGAGACATCTTCTGGCCGATGGTGCTCGGACGAACGGGACTTGGTCTGGTCGCCGCTCTTGCCGTTGGCTGGGTCGTCTCGAGCAAGACGAAAGGTGAGCTACTACGCCCGCGTGCAGACGCCGACGAGCACCAGCACGAAAAGACCCGCCCCGGCTCGTTCTTCTCACACTTGTCGGGCGATTTCATCTTCATGGCGCGCTATCTGGTCCTCGGTGCAACAGTTGCAGCCGCGATGCAAACGTTCGTCCCTCAGGACGTCATCGCATCCGTTGCCGATACGCCGTTCTTGAGCCTCATAGCGATGATGGCTCTCGCATTCGTTCTGTCGCTGTGTTCCGAGTCGGATGCTTTCGTTGCCGCCTCGTTCGTGCAATTCGGGGTCGGCTCTCAGCTGGCGTTCCTCGTTTTCGGTCCGCTGGTGGATACGAAGCTCGCGTTCCTCTACACCGGCACCTTCACCAAGGGGTTCTTCAGAACGGTGGTTCTGGTCGTGGGAGCAGTGACGTTCGCCGGGACGTTATGGATCGAGGTGTTGCTCGGATGAGCCGCCGATCGCTCAGCCCGAAGAAGCTTGGAGTTGTGTTGGTACTCGGAGCGTGGTGTGGGCTCTATCTGTTCTTACTCGCCACCGACAGGACGTCTCTCTATCTGTCGAGCAGAACCGAATGGCTGGTGCCCGTAGGTGGTGTGATCCTCTTGATCGCTGTGGTGGGGCAACTCTTCTTCTCCGACTCTTCGGGAGCGCCGAAGCTCACCACCAAAGACAGTCTCGGTCTCGTCCTTGTTGCCGTGCCCGTCGTAGTCGTTCTGGCCCTGCCCCCCGCCTCCTTGACCTCGTTCGCAGCGAACCGAAGATCCAGTTTCGCGTCGGCTGCATTCGTGCCCAGCATCGAAGACATCTCGTCGGGTGAGCTAGACCTCGCGGATGTCGCCGGCGCCATCCGCTCCGATGAAGTCATGGCCGCCCTCCGAGCACGGGCGGGGGCCGAGGTCGACTTCACCGGCTTCGTCGCACGCAGACCCGGGATGCCGGCCGACGAGTTCCTCCTAACCCGCTTCCTCATCTCCTGTTGCGTCGCGGATGCCCTGACGGTTCAAGTGCGCGTCGTGGACGCCCCTCCCGGCGCCTTCAAGCAGGATCAGTGGGTACGCGTGTCGGGAAGCTTGTATCCGTTAGAGAACGAGATCGTGGTGCAGGCAGCAGGCGTGACCAAGGTTCCCCGCCCGGACCACCCGTATCTGAACGCTTAGAGCCTCCCGTACACGGAGACGTGACCCTGGCTGTCTGCCGTGAACGGTGCCTTGCGCCAGTTCTCGAAACGCTCCCTCAAGACCAGACCGGCCAGACGCGCCATGAGGTCCATCTCCGGCGGGTACGCGTAGCGAACCATGACGGGGTACATCTTCGTGCCTTCTGGCGTGATCATGATGTGCTGGGTGCGACTGGTTTGGGTCACGGGGTCATGTCGGGTGACATCGATCCGCGCTCGATCCGAGCCAACGTCTGTTGCATCGACGTTCTGGTGGCGGGCGAACCGTGTCACGTCCGGGACGAAAGCCTCCACGACGAACAGACCGTCCTCGTCGAGATGATCGGCCACGTTCCGGAAGCAGCGCAGTTGGTCTTCCTGAGATGCAAGAGCGAACAGTGTGTTGAACGCAACGAAAACCACCTTGTAGGCGCCCTCGACGGGCACATCTGCGAAGTCACCCATCACGACGGGGAT
>DASQLQ010000109.1:0-10904 GCA_035629935.1 Actinomycetota bacterium | reverse complement strand
CCACGAACAGATGGACGGGATGAAGGCCCATTGGGAGCAAGAGAAGAAAGCCATCGACGAGATCCGGACGCTGAAGGCCGAGATGGAGCAGGTCAAAGGCGAGGCCGAGCGCGCCGAGCGCGACGGAGACCTAGGCAAGGCTGCCGAGCTTCGTTACGGCCGGCTTACCGAGATCGAGAAGCAGATCGAAGAGTCAAATGCGCGCTTGATGGACCTCCAGAGCGAACGGAAGTTCCTCAAAGAGGAGGTCGACGAGGAGGACATCGCCGAAGTCGTCTCGCGCTGGACCGGTGTACCCGTGTCCAAGTTGATGGAAGGCGAGGTCGAGAAGCTCATCCACATGGAGGAAGGCTTGCACCATCGCCTCGTTGGCCAGGACGAGGCGGTCGAAGCCGTGTCGAACGCGATCCGCCGGGCCCGCTCCGGGCTGGGGGATCCGAATCGTCCGATCGGTTCGTTCATATTCCTCGGACCAACCGGTGTCGGTAAGACCGAGCTCGCCAGGGCATTGGCCGAGTTCCTCTTCGACGACGAGAAGGCGATGATCCGCCTCGATATGAGCGAGTACATGGAGAAGCACTCCGTGTCTCGCCTGGTCGGGGCACCGCCGGGCTACGTCGGTTACGACGAAGGTGGTCAGTTGACCGAAGCGGTCCGTAGACGTCCATATTCGGTCGTGCTGCTCGACGAGATCGAGAAGGCGCACCCCGATGTGTTCAATGTTCTGCTTCAGATACTCGAAGACGGGCGCTTGACGGATAGCCAGGGTCGAACGGTGGACTTCAAGAACGCGATCGTGATCATGACGTCCAACATCGGATCGCAGTTCATCCTCGACACGAGCGCCTCCCAGGAAACGGTCGAAGAGAAGGTTCTGGCTACAGTGAGAGATCACTTCAAGCCGGAGTTCCTCAACCGTGTGGACGAGATCGTGGTGTTCCATCGACTCAGCGAGGAGCACATCGGGCAGATCGTTGGCATCCAGCTCGAGCATCTCGTCGATCGCCTCACGGACCGTGACATCGCCCTCGAGATGAGTGAGGACGCTAAGAGGTATCTGTCCCAGAAGGGTTATGACCCCTCCTACGGCGCCAGACCCCTCAAGCGATTGATCCAACGCGAGATCGAGAACAGCCTTGCGCTCAAGCTGCTCGACGGAACCTTCCGGGATGGCGACACGATCGAGGTCGCTCTCGAAGGTGATGGACTCGTGTTCAGGCACGCTCGCTAGCATGGGCCGATGAGCGCCGAGGATCTCATCGTTCTGAGCTGTTCTACCTGCGGGAACACGTTCCCTCTACACAGTGGAGATGAGCACAGGTGTCCGTCATGCGCGGGAACCGATGTTCATCTCGCAACGGAGCCACTCTTGTGAGCGCGGCAGGTGGAGGACCGAAGGTCGCGATTGCGCCGATCGTGCTCCCGCAGATGCAGGAAGCGATCGAAGCCGCCGGTGGTTCCGTCGTGGAACCAGCCGAGGCGGACGCTCTAGTGTGGATCAACCCCCTCGATCCGGACGGCTTGAAGGATCTACTCACTGCGACCTCGGCTCGCTGGATCCAGCTGCCGTTCGCGGGGATCGAATCTTTCTTCGACGCCGGCGTTCTAGATCCCGACCGGACGTGGACGTGCACTAAGGGCGTGTACGGGCCGGCCTGCGCCGAACACGCGATCGCGCTGATGCTCGCGGCGGCCCGGTGCTTGAACGAACACGTCAAGGCAACCTCGTGGCGCGCCACGTACGCCCAACTGGGACAACCCGAACGAAGGTTGAACGGCCTGACCGTCCTGATCGTTGGGACGGGTGGCATCGGCACGTCGCTCGCCGAGATGCTGCAGCCGTTCGGTACCCGCATCCTTGCGATCAACCGTTCCGGCAAGCCGATGGATCTCGCCGATCGCACCGGGAAGATGGACGAACTGATCGATCTCCTGGGCGAGGCCGACTTCGTGGTGCTCGCACCCGCTTTGACGGCCGAGACCCGAGGCATGATCGGCTCGAAGGAGCTCGACGCGATGCGGCCTTCGGCATGGTTGATCAACGTGGGCCGCGGCGGATTGATCGATACCGACGCCCTCGTGTCTGGGCTCGAAGAAGGCAAGATCGGGGGAGCGGGTCTCGACGTCACCGATCCGGAACCCCTGCCGGACGGTCATCCCTTATGGGGCTTCGACAACGTCATCATCACCCCGCACGTGGCGAACACCGCAGACATGGCCATCCCGGAACTGACCGAGATGGTGCGTCGGAATGTTGCACATTTCGGAAGAGGGGAAGAGTTGGAAGGCCTGGTCGACGTATCCCTGGGATACTGATGTAGTCCCGTCGAACGCCAGCCGTTCGACGCTCGGGTAAGTGTCTAGCGCGTTAGGAGAAGCGATGACGGAAGAAACGCCGATCGATCCCCTTCCGGGCGAAGGCCCTCCTCAAGCCGTCCCCCCAGCCGCCCAAGCACCCGGCGCTTACGACCCTGCAGCAACGCCGATCCCCGGCAGCGATGGGCTCCCGGCTGTGATGCCCTCGTCGAGCGAGCGAACGTGGGGGATGTTGTGCCACCTGAGTGCTTTCGGACTGTTCGTGTTCCCCGCTTTTGGAAATCTGATCGGCCCGCTGATCATCTGGTTGGTGAAGAAGGATGAGAGCACATTCGTCGACGATCAAGGCAAGGAAGTCCTGAACTTTCAGATCAGCGCAACGATCTACTTATTCGTTACCGGTTTCTTATCCTTCTTGCTGATCGGGATCCCATTCCTGGTCGCACTCGGGATCTTCTGGTTCGTGATCGTGATCGTGGCTGCCGTCCAGGCCAACGAAGGAAAGCCCTACCGCTACCCGCTGACGATCCGTTTCATCAATTGAGACTCGCCGAACGTCGAGATGTTCGGCGTTCGGGCCTCGGCCGGTGCCGGGGAGCTTGTTGCCCCCCGGCACATCTATAGCGAGTTATCCGACCTCGACGACCAGACTATTGGCGGCCTTGTCGTGGATCGTCTGCCGTTTGTCGTCCCAGAGCGGGAAGAGGAAGTCGACCAGGAGTGGGATCCCGCACGGGATCGAGAGGGCGATGATCACGAGATAGCGGACGGCCGCCTTCCCGTAGCCGATCGGTCCTCCCGTAGCTTCGTCTCTGACAGCGATCTTCATCGCCATCTTTCCAACCGTCTGGCCCTTCTCGCCGCCATTGAAGTAGACGTAGTAAGCGACTCCGAGAGCCCAGGTCAGGAGGATCGACCCCATGTACGCGGCGAGGAACCCACCTCCTCCGGTGATCTGGCCGGTGGTGGGATCGACCTCGATGGCTGACTCTGCGCCGATGCTGAAGATCCCCGCCAGGATCCAAGCCGGGATCCCCACGACGACGGAGTCGATGATGTAGGCGACCACTCGTTTCCACCATTCAGCCAGCGGCCGTCCCTGAGAATCCTTCTTTCGGTTGTAGGTGTCGGTCACCCCCGGCGGCGGCGCCGCGGGTGGTGGTGGTGGGGCTCCTCCCGGTGGAGTGGTGCCTCCTGGATCAGTCATGCATCTCTCCTTTCGTTTCCCCTACAGGACCGAAAAACGGAACAGCTGGAACACCCACATGGCCAGCGCGGCAGCGATCAATGCCGCTACCGGTAGGCGGACCTTCTTCGGGCGCACGATCAACAGGGCGACCGCGCCGATCACGAACACGACTCCGGCCGGGTTGGCGGCAAGGGCCTCACTGAATCGCCCCCGGCTGGTCGCCACGACACTCGTCGTCATCCCACATAGAGGGCAGGGGATGCCCGTCATCGTGCGAAGCGGGCAGATCAGGCCGGCGTGCCCCGGGAGAAGGGGGAGCAGGACCGCCCCCACCAACAGGAGAAGTGCGGATATCTGGAGGTGGATGCCTCCGATGTCGACACGACGGAGCGCGACGGCCCGCATAATTCGCAGGGTATAGGTGTGACCTGTCGAGACGGAAGCCATTTCACGTAATGAGATTTCTTTCCATCGCCTTACTGAGCGTGCTCGTCGCGTGTCAGGTGAACGTGGGCCGGCCATCCGTCGCTCCCGAGACACCCGCAGCATCGGTGACCCCGCAGCGCCCCCCAACCGTGCCGAAGGTCAGGGTCGATAACGGAGCTTTCGGCTACAGCAAGCACCGGCTCCGTTTCGCGATAGCCGAGTTGAAGCGCTTGGGCTTCTGGCACGAGCTGACCGACCACCTATTCGTGATCGACCTCGGTTCGAGGTTGGGCACCGCCAACGTCCCCCAGGATCAGCACCTCGCAGACGCCAGCTCGACCGGCACCGTCGAGGGTGACCAGATGGGGGCGCTCTGTGACCTCATGTTCTACACAACGGCGATCCGACAGGACCTTGATCGCTGGCGGGGCTACTACGAGCAGGGTTTAGCCGATGAGGAGCCGCCTACCATCGAGCACTATTGGGTGATGCTCCTGGCCCACGAGCTGACCCACTGCCTACCCCGGCACCACGGGGAAAAAGCGGCTCGACGGGCCGAGGACCGGGTCCGGGCGGCCTACGAGCAGCGGAACGAGACCTAGCCCGCTTTTCAGCGCCGAACGATGCAATGCCCAGGGTCGCTCGAGCGTCTACTGGTTATGGAAAGAAAACGCGGCCCCCTCGTGGGCCTGATCTCTTGGTTGCTGGTCGTGTCATCGCTAGGACCGGCGGCGGCTGCCGTGCCGACGCACGCCTCGGCTATGACCAGCGCGACGGCGTTCTGGCTTATCAAAGGCCCAGCTGGTCTGAGATACGGAAGTGTTCTTTACCTCGAGAACAACCAGGACGGAGAGATCGAGGTCCTCGCTTTCATGTCGACCGGTACCTGTAGGAAGCCGCGTCCTGGATACATGACGTGCAAGAGCGATCACCATGTGTCGCACACGGACTATGACCCGGTGTTCCTCATGGACCCCGCGATGCAACTGGCAACCTTGGAGCTCGGTCCGCACCGGGTGCGGTGGGATTCTCAGCCGGGCACACCCCAGCTGTCCTTCATCGGCATGACGTGCGATCCCGAGGATGAAGACGAATTCATGGGGCCGAAGCTGAGCCGCCGCGCGGTCGCCGAGGCAGACATCTTCGGAGAACACTTCCGGACACGGGGATACGACCACGATTACGGTTCTCTGAGCAGAGGAGCGTTGCTCACCGACTGTGCGTGGGGGAGTGGAACCGCGCCGTTCCGGATCCCACTACGGGTCTAGCTAAGTCAAGAAGTCCGGCGGCTCGATACCGCGCAGTCCTACGACGACGTCGAGTCCCCCTAGACCGGCCGGGTCGGCGAGTGCCCCGAGCGCTTGTCGTCGCGAGAGAGCCCGCACCGCATCGGCTCCGCGTCGTTCGCCGACCGCGGTTTGGTGCTCCACACGAAGAGCATCGTCATGGTCGACCAGTCCCAGACCCCGCAAGACGCTGCGCTGCGGTTTCGGCCCCACAACGCGCATACCGGCGGTGCGCAGAGCGGCGCCGACGATCGTCCAATTGACGTGGACGGTGATGTCCTTGTCGCCGACAGACTCGAGTGGTTCCGTGTCCACCCCTTTGTTCGAATAGCAGATGAGGCTGCCGCCGGGGCGCTCTGCCAGACTGCGAGCGTCTGCTCCGTAATCTATGAAGACGCAGGCCCCTTTATCCATCAAGCCGGCCGCCCGGTCGATCAAAGACTCCACCGCCAGCTCGACCTCGTAGCGATGTCCGTCCGCCAGCTCGATCCCCGCCCTGTCCAGGAACGCGGCCAACTCCGGTTGGGGAGGAGGGCGCCGCGTCATCACGAAGGCCTCGTCCGCGACCTCGACACAGAGCTCGAGCAGCTCTCCATGCCGTTGTTCGACGAGATGGACCGGCAGGTTGTCCAATACCTCGTTGGCGAACACGCATCCATGCCCGAAGCCGGTTACCTCGTCGAGAGACCCTGTCCACGTCACTCCGGAACGATTCTTCAAACGTGCCCTCTGTCGTTGAGCGACCGCCGAGACCCTCTCGACCATGACGTATGAGAGTGCGCCAGCGAAATCTCCGGTGACATGATCCAGCACTGCCTCGGCGAAACCGCCTTCGCCGGGCCCGACCTCGACTACGTGGAAACCCGACGGTTGTCCGCACGCGATCCAGATCTCCTCGAAGCCCTTCGCCCACATGGCCCCGAACGCAGGGTCCAGCTCGGCCGAGGTCAAGAAGTGCCCGCGCCAACCGGTCCTCTGGGCCCCGCCCGTGTAGTAGCCGTGTTTCGGGTGATAGAGCGCTAGAGACATGAAGGCCGCGAACGGCATAGGACCGGTTCGTTCGATCCGCTCCCGCAACAGCTCTTCGAGTTGGGTGCTCATGCCTCCGGCTGCTTGCGGGTGCCTTTAGGGGCTGCTTGCGGGACCTTCGCCTCAGCCCGCTCGGCCTCGACCTTCATCCGTTCGTACCAATCCTTCTTGTCCTGGTAGGTGTGGACGTGGAGGAGAGCGAGCTCGGCCACCCGCACCACATCCCGGTGGGCGGCCCGCTGCGAGTAAAGGGCGATAAGACGGTCGTAGGGGCCGGTCGAGTCGAATCCCCCCGTGACGGCGCCCTCGTACAACTCGATCGCCTCGTCGGTCCGGCCGACCTGCTCGAGGTTCTGACCCCTGAGGAACTGCTTCACATGGTCGACGTTGTCCACTGTCTACACTCTAGGCAAAACAGACTGGAGCTAAGGAACAAGGAGGTTCGGAGATGGCAGACCTTCGGGCGACCGCGAAAGCGCTGGTGGCCGAGACCAAAGGGATCCTGGCAGCGGACGAGAGCTTTCCGACGATCGAGAAGAGATTCAAGAGCATCGACATCCCTTCGAACGAGGAGAATCGTCGTGCCTACAGGGACATGCTCTTCAACACTCCCGGGATCGAGGAGTACATCTCGGGCGTGATCCTGTTCGATGAGACCTTGAGGCAATCGAGCTCGGACGGAACCGAGTTCGCCAAGCTTCTCGAGTCGAAGGGGGTCATTCCGGGGATCAAGGTGGACGCCGGCGCCAAGGACCTAGCGTCCTTCGCCGGCGAGAAGGTGACCGAGGGTCTGGACGGGCTCCGTAAGCGTTTCGAGGAGTACTACGGACTCGGTGCCCGGTTCTCGAAGTGGCGTGCGGTCATCACGATCGGCGACAAGATCCCCACCGACTTCTGCATCCACGCGAATGCTCACGCGTTGGCCCGCTACGCGGCTCTCTCCCAAGAGGCCGAGATCGTTCCGATCGTCGAGCCCGAGACTTTGATGGACGGAGCTCATTCGATCGATGACTGCTACTCGGCAACGAAGCGCACCTTGACGGATCTGTTCGCGCAGCTGCAAGCGCACCGGGTGGACCTCACCGGAACATTGCTGAAGACGAACATGGTCGTCTCGGGCAAGGACGCATCCGATCAAGCGAGCCACCGGGAAGTGGCTGAGCGCACGATCCAGGTGCTCAAGGAAACCGTCCCCGCCGATATCCCCGGCGTTGTTTTCCTCTCGGGCGGCATGTCCGACGAGGACTCCACCGTCCGCCTGAACGAGATGAACAAGATCGGTGGACTGCCCTGGGAGTTGTCGTTCTCGTACGGGCGTGCATTGCAAGCTCCGGCGATCAAGGCATGGAAAGGCGAGAGCTCCAACGTGGAGGCCGGTCAGAAAGCGCTGTACCACCGCGCCAAGATGAACGGTCTGGCGCGCTCGGGTAAGTACACCGAGGACATGGAGACCGAAGCCGCCTGAGGCACGTTGCTCGGTTACTCAGTGCGGTACTTGTCTGTGGCGTCATCGCGCTGGGCGCGCCTCAAAGCGTTGCGCAGAGTGGGGGCCGAGCCCAGATCCAAGCCTTGCTCGACCGGCGATCAGCCGCCGTCCTCGAACGCGATCGAAGCGCGTTCATGTCGACCATCGCTCCCTCATCGAGCGCGTTCCGGACACGCCAGAGCCGGCTGTTTGCACGCATGGCTGCCATCCCTTTCGAGACGTATCAGCTCGACGTTGCATGGGGGCGATTCGGGGATCTAACACGACGGTCCCTCGAGAAGAAGTACGCCGATGCAGATCGCATCTCCGTCCCTGTTACAGAGGAGCGATATCAGATAGCCGGCATCGATCCCCAGCCGGCGGCCGAGGACCTCTTCTACACATTTGTCGAGATCGATGGTGAGTGGTTCGTCGCAGAGGACACCGACCTGGACGACCTGACGCTGTATTCCGCCCGGCATCTCTGGGATTTCGGGCCGGTCGAGGAATCGACTGCAGACGGCTTCGTCATGTACCAGCATCCGTGTAGCGGTGGCGTTTTCTGTGGCGACGACAAACTCCTGACGGCTGCTCGCCAGGGCCTGGAACGCGTGCAGGAATACTGGCGGGAGGTGCCGAGCCAGGTCTTGATCCTCGTGCCCGCGTCGCAAAATGAGGTCGAACGCATGATCCAGGCAACGTTCGATCTAGACAACTTCGTCGCGTTCGCGTACTCGACCATCGATGTAGCGGACGGAGTGGATTACACCGGTCACCGGATAATCGTGAACCCACCGGCTTTCAGGGGCCGAGACTCGACCTCGACCATGCAGATCCTGGCGCACGAGCTACTTCACGTTTCGACCAGGGAGGCCTCTGGGCCCTTCATCCCGGTGTTCGTCGAAGAGGGCTTCGCCGACCACGTCGGGTACGACGCCGATCCGAACGCCCTTGGGTTCCTGCAGTCACGGATCGAGCAAGGCGTCTTCGACGGGCGTTTGCCGGAGGATTACGAATTCACCATCGGCACCGGAGACGAGATCTTCAATTCCTATCAAGAGTCGTTGTCGGCGGTTCAGTTCTTCATCGATAGGTGGGGTATCGAGAAGTTCCGTCGCTTCTATCGGGCCCTGGGTCAGATCAAGAACGAGCCGGGGACCACCCGCTACTGGTTGGACATGATGCTCAAAAGAACGATCGGGATCGGCACCGAGAGATTCGAGGATGAATGGGCCGATACCATCGCAGGACTATGAGCGAAGTCCAGGGAGACGGGAAGAAGGACGGGTTCGCGCTCGCCAAGGATTCCGGCACGGCGGGGGCTGTGGCGCTCGTCGTCGATGGGGCCGAGCGGGATCTGGCGCACGTTCCGGGGGCCGGAGAGACGATCGGCTTCGTTACGGTCGATACCGATGCGGGTCGCTACATCGTTCGACATTCGACCGCACACGTCTTGGCGCAGGCCGTTCTGAGGCTCTTCCCCGGCACGAAGTACTCGATCGGCCCCCCCATCGTGAACGGCTTCTATTACGACTTCGACGTCGATCGACCGTTCACACCGGAGGACCTCGAATCGATCGAGGCCGAGATGACGAAGATCGTCAAAGAGAACCAGCGTTTCGAACGCCGGGAGATCTCGCGGCAAGAGGGCCTCGAGCTATTCGCCGATCAGCCCTACAAGCTCGAGATCATCAAGGGCGTGGACCTCGGCGATGAGGACGCCGAGAAGTCAGACGCTGCGGCCGTTGGTGGCGAGGTTCTGTCGATCTACTCCAATCGAGGTGCCGACGCCGCCGAGCCGGCGTTCGTGGACCTGTGCCGCGGCCCCCACCTTCCGAGCACCAGCCGCATCAAGGCGTTCAAGCTACTGAGGACCGCCGGCGCGTACTGGCGTGGCGACGAGACGAAGCCGATGCTGCAGCGCATCTACGGGACGGCATGGGAATCCAAGCAGGCGCTCGAGGATCACCTTCACCGGTTGGAGGAAGCCGAGAAGCGCGACCACAGGAAACTCGGCCGGGACCTTGAGCTATTCACATGGGACGAGCAAGTCGGTCCTGCGATCGCGCTGTGGTTGCCCAAAGGCGCGCACGTCCGCCAGCAGCTCGAAGACCTGATCCGAGAGATGGTGCTCGAGCGTGGGTACCAGCCCGTTTACACCCCGCACATCGGCAAGTCGACCTTGTGGGAGACGAGCGGCCACCTCGGTTTCTACAAAGAGAACATGTTCCCCGGCATGGAGCTTGAGGGGGCCGAGTACTACCTCAAGCCGATGAACTGCCCATTTCACATCTTGATCTTCAAGAACAAGACGCGGTCGTATCGAGATCTACCGATCAGGCTGGCCGAGCTCGGCACCGTCTACCGGTACGAGCGCTCCGGCGTGTTGCATGGGTTGCTGCGCGGCCGCGGTTTCACGCAGGACGATTCGCACATCTTCTGCCGGCCAGATCAGGTTGTCGACGAGATGGTTGCCTGCGTCGAGTTCTTCCGCGATCTGTACGCGACGGTGGGTTTGGGTCCCGACGAGGTTCACTTCTCGACTCGTCCCGAGAAGTCCGTGGGGACCGACGATCAGTGGAAGCTTGCGGAAGAGGCGATCGTCAAAGCCATGGAGAACAGCGGGCTCGAGTACAAGGTGGCCGAGGGCGAGGGAACTTTCTACGGGCCGAAGATCGACATCCACGTGCGCGATGCGATCGGCCGGTTGTGGCAGGTGGCCACGATCCAGGTCGACTTCCAGGAGCCCCAGCGGTTCGAGATGGAATACGTGGACGAGCACGGGGCCCGGGTTCAGCCGGTCATGATCCACCGTGCTCTATATGGCTCGATCGAGCGATTCATGGGAGTCATCACCGAGCACTTCGCCGGAGCGTTCCCCACATGGCTTGCGCCCGTGCAAGTTGCGATGATCCCGATCGCCGACCGGCACGTGGGATACGCCGACACTGTGGCAGGGCGTCTCAGGAAGCGCGGAGTTCGGGTCGACGTCGATGCGAGCGACAACACGATGGGGGCCAAGATCCGCCATCACCAGATGCAGAAGGTGCCTTACATGCTGGTGGTTGGGGATAACGAGGAGTCTTCCGAGACCCTCTCCGTCCGCACCAGATCAGGCGAAGAGAAGCGAGGCGTGCACGTCGACCTCTTCGAGGAGGACCTGGTCGCCGAGATAGTCGACCGCCGCGTCTAG
>DASQLQ010000108.1:0-2689 GCA_035629935.1 Actinomycetota bacterium | reverse complement strand
CCCCTGTCGATAGGAAACTGAAACATCTCTCGCACCCATCTCGGGCGCCGAGTACCAGGGAGGCATGTCCGAGAAGCGCTTTACGACGCCTCCTTCTTGATCCACCGAGATGAGCGCACCGATGTCGTAGCGAGTTGCGTTTCGGGCCACCTTCTGGATCCGATCGTTGAGAGCCCGAAGCTGTGCACGGTCCCGGGAGTTCTTGCTGAAGAGGATGACGCCACCTAGCGCGTGACGATCGATCAAGTCCCGTTCGGCCGACGAAAGGGTTGGACCGTTCGGAAGGAACATCACGAGTTGCCCCACCTTCTCCTTGAGGGACATCGTCGCGACCACGGTCTCAACCGTCGGAGGCTGGGCTGCAGAGGACGAACCGGCGGCGCCGCTCAGCGCCGCGGCGAGAACGATCCCAACTGCGGCCGATCCTCCGAGAACCATGGGCGCATACAACCACCCAGTGCAAGGGTTTCTAGGTCACGCCGCCGGAGCCGTAACGACGAGCGTGCTCCTCCACTATCGGAGGGATAACCCAGCTCCTCAGCATGTCCGTCTGCACGCCGGCCGCTCGCTTGCGCTTGCCGCGATCGTTCGTGTGGAACAGGGATATGAAGATCGAGTCGGCGGTGCCGAACTCCAATCCTGCATACTGGCTCCACGGCACCATCGGGTCGTCCTTGCCCTCCTCGGTGAATCCCTCGGGCGAGAAGAGAAGACCACCGAGCCGGATCGGCTCGCCGTTGTCGACCATCTCCATCAGCCCGGTAAGCACCCTCACCCCGAGTGTCTGGCGAAGCAGCCCGATGAGGAGCGCGTGCGCCCGGTCACCGATCGGATCGCGCTTGACCCGGGCCATGAATCCCATCGGGACGTTGCGATCGTGTAGCTGCAGAACCAACTCGTGGATGTAGGGGATGCCGGACATCGTCGTAGTCAGCTGAGTGAACGCAACGACTTCGTCCCAACGAACATATTCCTCGCCCCACCACAGTTCGTTGGGCGTGACCACCAGCCGTTGCTCCTTCCCCTTGAACACTTTGATGAGGTTCAGGATCCCGTCGAAGAGAACCTTGGGTTGAACTTGATCGGTCCAAGAGGACCCATCCCAATAGCGTTGCCAGCCTGGGTCTTCGTTGTCGTCATACCAACCTGCCGGGACCTCGGTCATGTCCCCAGCATCAGGTAAAGATGGGTCATGGACAAGGTGTCGCTGGCGCAACTCCTTCGCGGCCCCGGCAGGCCGCACGAAGAGCTCGCCTCCGCCTACCGGGGGGCTCTCCTCGGCGCCGCCTGCGGGAACGTCCTCGGCATCGGCGTCGAGTTCCGGTCGGCAGCCCAGATAAAGGAGCGCCACCCATCCGGGGTGCGAGAGATCCCCGCCGCCGAGAAGGAGAACCCGTGGGACGACGACCTCGCTCAGACCGCCCTGGTGGCCGAGGCCCTCCTAGCCAACGAGCGCGGCGAGTTGGATCTGAACGACCTAGCCGAACGGCTTCTCGAGTGGAGACGCAAGAACGGCCGCGGCATCGGGGGCCTGACCCGAAACGTCCTCGACCGGCTCGCTGCAGGTGATCCGCCCCGCTCCGCGGCCCGCCTCGGATGGGAAGACTCCGGACGCAACAACGCCGGCAATGGAGCCGTCATGCGCTGCTCCCCCATCGCTCTCCGGTGGAGAACCGACGCACGGAAACTCATCGAAGAGGCGACGAAGTGCGCACTCATCACCCACTACGACTGGCGTTGCGTCTGGTCGACGGTGACGGTGACGAGCGTGCTCGCCTGCATCCTCAACGGGTCGCAGCCCACCGTGTCCGAGATCGCAGCCGCGATGGAAACCGAAGGCGCCGACGCCGAGACCGTCGCCTGGATCCGTTCGGCGAAGGGCATCTCCATCGATCAACTACGTCTCGACGAGAGAGATGCGATCGGCTACACGCTCAGGGCCATGCACGTTGGACTGTGGGCCCATCAACAAGACGGCGATTTCGCAGATGTGGTGGCCTCGGTCATCGAAGCCGGCGGAGACACGGATACGAACGGGATCGTTGCCGGCGCGATCGTGGGGGCACGGGTCGGCGAGCAAGCTCTTCCGAAGGAATGGCTCACGAACATCCGCGGCACCGAAACGCTCCGGTTCTACGCAGACGGTCTGTTCCGAGCAACGCCGGAGGGATCGATCGAGGCCGGAGACATGTCACGCATCAAGTCCGCTTTCGACGAAACGTTCGAATCCTGGTCGGTAGAGCTGCCCGAGACCGACATCGCCGAAGCCAAAGCGGGAGCGCTCCGCCAGAAGGACGGTTCGGGCCTCATCCGTTACGCCTTCGGACACTCGGAGCGCGGCGAGTATCTCGAGTTCTACGCGTTCCACCGGATCTGGGGCGACGGGCATCAGCGGATCTACGCTTCCGGAGAGGTCGACCATCTGGCCACCCTCGAAACGATCCTGATGGTCTCGGACGATCCTGCCGAGATGAAGCGCCGGCAAGAGGAACAGGAAGAACGCAACCAGCAACTCCTCGAGGATCTCGACCGCGCGGGTCTGCGCGAAGGAGGCCCGGTTCCCGGCTCGTTCGAGATCAACGCTCACCTAGTCACCGGCGGTAGCGACCCTCAGTCTCCGGAGGACTAGCATCGCCACCATGCCCCCGGACCCCACCGGCCTCGTCGATCTCGTATTGATCGACGCGGG
>DASQLQ010000107.1:0-2734 GCA_035629935.1 Actinomycetota bacterium | reverse complement strand
GAACCCGAAAACGATGAGCTTCTGGGCCGTGACTCGGTCGATGCCCCGGCTCATCAGATAGAAGAGGTGCTCCTCCTCGACCGGGGAGACCGTGGCGCCATGGGTGCAGCGGACCTCGTTCGCTTCGATCTCGAGCTGCGGGATCGAACGTGCCAGAGCCTTGTCGGACAGGATCAGGTTGCGGTTGGCCTGGTAGGCGTCGGTCCCTTGCGCTTCCTTGAGCACCTTGATCAATCCCGAGTACTCGGAGCGTGAATGCTCCTTGAGTGCCCCTTTGTAGAGAAGATCCGACGTGGTGTGGGGAGCGTTGTGCGATTGAAGCGTCCGCTGCGCGAAGTGTTGGTCGGAGTCGGCGAAGTAGAGACCGAGCATCTCGGAGAACGAACCTTCGCCCTTCAGGACGGACTCGACCTGGGTGCGAGCGAAAGAGCTACCGAGACTGACTGCAAGGCTGCGAACGGTCGTGTCGCGGCCCCCGGTGAAACGCTGGGTCTGGAAGTGATGAACGTTGCGCGCCCATCCCTGCAGAGAGATGTAGTTGACGGTCGCGCCCCTACGGGCTTCGACCTCGACGACGCTGGAGCACATCGCATCCAGATCCGATCGCTGGGAAGTGAACCGGTCCACGAACGTGAGGGTTGCGTTGTCGTCGACCACGATCGTCGTGTGCGGGAACGTTGATCCGCCACCGTCCACGGTGCGGATCACCTGCAAGGGGATCTCGACCTCGACACCTTTAGGAACGTAGACGAAGGCCGCGTCCGAATAGAGGGCCGCGTGGAGAGCGGTGAACTTGTGCTCGTCGACCGGGACCTCGGTGAAGAAGTGCTCCTTCAGGAACTCCGGGTGCTCCCGGAGCGCGGTCTGGAGATCGACGAATAGGACGCCCTTCTCGGCCAACTCCGGAGGGAGCGGCCTAGTTGCGGTTGCTGCAACGGGGGCCGCGAAACGATCGAAGTCGAAGTTACGAACGTCGATGTAGCGCCATTCTTCGGACTTCGGGTCCGGGTACTCGAGCTTCTCGAAGATCTCGAACGCACTCAGGCGTCGTTCGGTCAGCCAGCCGGGCTCGCCGAGCGCGCTGGATAGGGCTTCAACCGCCTGTTTGGTAACTCCGGCCACGAAGGGCCTCCGGTCACTAGGTGCTGCTTGTGATTTCTTTCACGATCCTAACAGTTAGGGTTGCCTAACTCCACCCCGCGAAGAGGCATTTACCCTGCTCAGAGTGCATAAACAGCCAATATCCGAACGCTATTCCGCGACCACGATGGGCCTTATAGCCATCGGTCTCGCGGCTGCTCTGTGGGCGGTCGCGGCAGCGGTTGCCCGGGCTCTGTTCGATGACGGCGTCGACCCCCTCGAGCTCGTCCAGGCCCGAGCGATCCTCTCGGCGATCGGGTTGAGCCTTCTCCCGAGAGCCTGGAAGAAGCCCACTCGGAAGGGCCAGATCGGTTGGGCGATCGCACTCGGCCTCTGCATCGCCTTGGTCAACGCGGCCTACTACATCGCGATCGAACGTCTGGCCGTGGCCGTGGCGATCGTGATGCAGTACCTCGCTCCCGCGCTCGTTGTTCTGTGGACGGCCATCACGACACGTCGCCGTCCCGCCAAAGAGATCATCGCCTCAGTCACAGTCGCCTTCGCGGGCGTCGTCCTGGTCTCCGAACTACTCGGCGCCGAAATCGGAACTCTGGATGCACCGGGCTTGCTCGCCGGCTTGGCTGCTGCCGTGTTCTTCGCCTCGTACACGCTCGTGAGCGAACGAGCCGGGCAGTCGTACGGCATCGTCGGCGCGTTGTTCCGTGGGTTCGTCGCCGCGAGCGTCTTCTGGATCGTCTTCCAATCGTTCCGCGGCTGGCCGAGTGCGCTCTTCACGCCCGAACATCTCCCTCTAGTTCTATTCGTTGGCCTCGGCGGGACCCTTGCTCCCTTCCTTCTCTATCTCTGGGGAGTGAAACGCGTGAAGGCCGAACGAGCGACGATCGCGGCGACGCTCGAGCCCGTTCTGGTTGCGCTATTCGCGTGGATCTGGCTCGGTCAGGCCCTAACTGTGTTGCAGATGATCGGAGGTCTGATGATCATCGCCGCCGTCGTCTCGCTCCAGGTGTCGCGACAAGAAGCGCCGACCCCCGAGCCTTAAAGAACCTCTTGCGCCAGACCGGCCAACTGCTGGCCGATCAGCGGTGCGAACTTGAAACCATGTCCGCTGCACGGTGAACCGACGATGACGCGACCGTGCCGTTCCAGGATGAAGCGCTGGTCATCGGTGTTCGTGTAGAAGCATGTCTCTGCCAGGATCGGCCCGCGCTCGACCGACGGATAGCGTTCGGCTACCCATGCAGCGAGGCGATCGATGGACGACTGGTCCGGCTCGCCGTCGACATCCGGGTCGGCATCAGGTCCGGCGATGTGCTCCCCCACCTTGAGCGCGTCGTGACGTGGACTCGGCAAGGCATAAACGGACGGGTCGCTCCACTCCACGAATGTCGGGCCGATGTCCCCATCGACCTTGAAGTAAGCGATCGTTTCGCGCGTCGGACGTACCGGAACGTCGATCCCAAGCGGCTCCACCAGGCCGCGCACCCACGCCCCGGCGGTCACCACGATGGCCTCGGCGTACACCTTCTCGTTGCCGACGACCACGGCTACGAGACCTTCGCCTTCTTCGATCGACGTCACGGGGGTCTTGTCCCTCACCTCTGCCCCGGATCGGCGCGCTACCGCGATGAAGGTC
>DASQLQ010000106.1:0-8405 GCA_035629935.1 Actinomycetota bacterium | reverse complement strand
GCCGAGAGAGACGCGGTGTTGGGGTCGTTGGAGGTGTCATCGTCCCCGAGCAGATTCTCGAGCTGCCAGGGATCCGTCGTGAGGTCGTAGTACTCCCGGAACCGGGTGACCGTCTCGTCGCCTCCGTAATACTCGACGTATTGATAGTCGGGGGCGAGAACCGATGCCCACCGGAGCTCCGGTCGCGAGATAGCACCGTAGACCTCCGTGAGGATGCTGGTGCGCTCCCACGGCTGCAGCAGGGAACGCCCATCCATATCGGCATCCGGCTCGACGTCCGTGGCATCCATGATGGTGGGAGCGATGTCGATGTTCGCCGCGAGACGTTCATCCCGGGACGGTGTCAATCGGCCCTCCCACCTCATCATCAGCGGGATGCTGATGGACGGGTCGTATGGCGTCGCTTTGGCACTCAGCCCATGCTCTCCCCACATGAATCCATTGTCGGACATGAAGAACACCAGGGTGTTGGATTCCTCCGTTCGATTGAGGGTCTTCATGAGCCGGTGCACCATCTCGTCCACGGGCATCAACGTCCTCAACATCCGGCGTCGGCGAAGTCCCTGGAAGGAGCGGTCGAAGGGGGTTGCGTACTCCAGGTATTGCGGGGGCTTGTCGGAGAGATCCTCCTCCACCATCGCGGGGTTCAGCTCGAACGGTGGGACCCGGGCTCGCAAGTAACGCAGTGGTGGATCGGAAGGGTTATGGGGAGCGAATGGAGTGACGTAGAGCAACCACGGTTGATCGTCGTTGGACTCAGCACGCTGAATGAATCGCGTTGATCTGCGCCGGACGAAGTTGGTCGAGTACCCAAAGTCGCGGCGCACCTTCTGCACACCATCAACGCCCACTCCGAAACGGCCTTTGTAGTAGCCACCGCGCGTGATCGCGTACTCGTCGAAGTTAGGAGGAGGCTCGTTGATATTCCAACCGTTCAAGTACTTGCCGACGATGCCGGTGCGATAGAAGGCTTTCTCCTGCAGGTAATGCTGAACAGTCGTCCCCTGATCGAGATTGTGCGCCTCACTATCCGCGTTCGATCTAACGTCGTGGTTATGAGCGTACTTGCCCGTGAAGATGGATGCCCGCGAGGGACAGCAGACCGGAGTGGTTGCGATGGCGTTCGGGAAATCGATCCCCTCGGAAGCGAAGTACTTGAGGGTCTGGGGCATCACCGACATGGTTTCCCCCGCACGCTGGTCATCGGTGACGATGACCAAGATGTTGGGGGGACGCTCTTGCGCGCGAGCGGGCGGGCGGGAGGCAACACCCGGGGTCGCCAAGGCAAAAGCCAGGACAACCGCGCTCATCCGCCTCATAGATCGATCACCTCAACCGCCTAGGGTTCCCTCAGGGATCGACTCCTCCGTACCGCGGGAGGTCCCTGCCGCTATCAGAAGTATGCCTCCACAGTCCTGCAACCCGAGCAGCAACCCAAGGAACAGGCCTGCCTAGGGAAGGTTCGAAAACGTAGCCGTAACCGTCCCGGCCGTCGCCGGGCCCACGCAGGGGCTCGTCGCGCCACCTGTGGTCTGCGTCATCGTTACGACCAGGTCCGTTAGACCGGGACTGAGCTTGAACGGCTTGTCGGAGGCACCGCATACGTGTTCGTGGACGTCGTGTCCATCGCTGTAGCCGTGGATGTAAACCGACGCCCAGACCGGCTGACCGGCCGAGTCGACCACTTCCACCGACACGAACTTGTCGCCGGCCTCGATCGGGAGCCTTACGCAGGCGATGGGAGGAGCGTCACACGTACCTTCGACGGTCCCGCGGAAGCCCGATGAACCGATGTAGGAAGCCTCCTCCGTTCGTTCGACCCGCTTCTTCTTGCCCGCCGCAGCGTTGGGGACATGCCCGATCACTCCCGTGATTAGCGCCGCCGAGACAAGGATCGCCAGTAATGAACGCTTGCCCGCCATGATTCCTCCCATGTTGTTCGCCTGAACAACATTTCGACATGACGGACTTCTTTCCTTGTGGACCAGAGGAGATTCGAACTCTTGGCCTCACCCGTGCGAGCCGTGCGAAGCCGATTTACGAAGGCTGACAGCGATGCACGTTAATGACCATCTACGCAGGTCACGGAAGGTTTTCGATTCACGGCATATTCCACGGAGTACCACCCATTTCCGTGGGTGATGTTGGGAGTATGTTGGGAGTCTGTTGGGAGCGGAGTAGCGCAGCGCCGCTCACGGCTCCATTCGTATGGAGTCAAGGATGGCGCGCTGCGCGCCGAGGTCCCTAGGCGGCGAGCCGGGGGACCGCTCGGCCGCGATCACCAGTCGGCTGCCGTCGATGTCGAGGATCCAGAACTCTTCCGTGTAGCCGGGCCCGGTGTAGCCATAGAACGCGTCCCCAGCGTGAGGCTGAGAGAGTGGGTCGACCCAGCTCTTGAGCTTGCCGCCGACGCATCCGGCGAAGCGGGGGTCGTTTCCGCGACCGTTCATAGGCAGGTTCGGCACGGTCAGCTCCAGATGCTTGCCGGTGTAACCGTAGATCGTCACGTCCGCCGGGGGCGATGTCACCCGGAACGGGGCCAGATCCGCCAGAGCGGTGGCGAGGTCATCAGCGGTGGGGCCAACCGGTGGATCGAGGCGGGAATGATCGCGACAGCCATGACGCACCAGGTTCGACACGGTGGTGATGCTCACTGCGACATGTCCGTCGGCGGCGAACTTGCCTGCTCCGATCCACTGCACCCAGCCATCGGCTGCGACGTCGTACACGACGCGCAGGGAAGTGGAGGGATCGAGGTCGGGGTCCATAAAGTAGGTCCCCGGCTCGAGGGGGGCGAAGCTGCCGATCTCGGCAACCTTCATGACATCCTGGATCGTGGGGTCTGGACTCGGATCGCTCGCTGCACGCGACGTGTTCGCGGGCTCCGCTTCGCGAGCGGAGCCACATGCGGCCATCACGACCATGACAACCAACATCAGCAAGCATGCGCGACGCGACCTCATCTCCGCTTTCACTTCCTCCCAGGATGCAGCCTCAGGAGTTCCATCCACCGCACTCGCAGGAGTACCAACCACCAACCCAGCTCCTGAACGTCAGCTCGTCGATGACTTCGGGTTCGCCCCGGCCGTCGGCGTCGATCGCCGATGCATCCACCGATCCGTCGCCGCCGACGATCCGCAGCGCGATCCGGGACCCGTCGGGCGACCAGGCGAGTTCCTCGTGGCAGATGAGGATGTCGTCGCACGAAACGGAGAGCGGCCCGATCTCGATCGGGGCAGAACCGTCCATCGACGTGACCCAGACCACCCCAGACCCGTCCTTGGCGGCGAGACTCGTCCCGTCGGGGGACCAAGCGAGACTCGGCCCGGTCCACTCATCGAGCAGGACGCGGACGTTCGATCCGTCGGCGCCCATGACGTACACGCCACCGGGGTCCCCATCGTTCACGACTGCGATGTGCGCTCCGTCCGGCGACCAAACGATCTGGTCGACCGAATCAAGGTCCTCTCCGGGCAGGCGCACCAGGAGCGAACGCGCTCCGTTCCGAGCGTCGATCGAGTAGATCTCGCCGCCCCGTGCACCGAACGCGAACTGCGTCCCGTCCGGTGACCACGTCGGCGGGGACGTGACGTCGCCGATGCCTTCGGGGATCGACCCGGCGTCGGTCGTCTCACCGGTATCCGGATCGATCGTGCTCAACGTAGAACCCGCGATGATCCAGGGGCGGAGCGGCGACGTCAGTCGGATCATCGCAAGCTCGGCACCCGTCGAGGACCACGCCAACATCGACGCGCCGGTCGCGACCTGGCGAGGCTCGTCCGACGCGTTCACGAGCCAGACCTCGCGGCCTTCCGGCCCCTGGGTCTCGTATGCAACCCAGCGACCGTCGGCCGACCATCTTGCCGAGTAGAGGATGTCGAGATCCTCAACGAGGACGCGTTGCTCGCCGGTCTCGAGGTTCACGGCGACGAGATCTCCGGGTTCGTCAAAAGTCGCGTCGGGTCGCCCTCCCGTGAAGTTCAGCACCTCTCCGTTCGCGCGCAGGACTCCAGGTACGGGCCGGTCCACCGGCTGCACGGGCGCGGCCTCGTCCAGGGTGACTGCGCGGATCCCCTGAAGACCTCCGGCGACAATGCCGACGGTCAGCAGGAACGAGACTCCGAGAGTCCTTGCACGACGGAGCGCGACTTTCCGTCGCATCGGCTCTGGCATCACACTCGGAAGGGATGCCCGTTCAGCGGTCGCGCTGAGTATCTGTCTGAGTTCGGCGTCTTCTATCACGGTCGCATTCCTCCGAGTTGCTCTCGCAGTGCCTTCCTGCCTCGCGCCACCAGGGATCTCGCCGCTTGCTGTGAAATACCGAGTAGGTCGGCAACCTGGTATTCGGATAGGTCTTCGTAGTAGTGGAGAACGAGCGCGGCACGCTGCCGCTCCGGAACTTTCAGCAGCGCCTGCGTAACGACTTCTCTTTGCTCGACATCGGGCGACACTGCGCTGTCCCTTGAACGGGCTCGAAGGCGTTCTACATAGAGCCTTTCCAAACCCCGGCGCTTCAAGTGCTTGCGCGCGAGATTCACGATCGTCGCTCTCAGATAGAAGGGGAAGGAGTTCGGCTTGCGCATGTCCGCGAACCGGCCGAATGCTCTGAGGAAGGCCTCTTGCGCGATGTCGTGTGCGATCTCTTGATCGCCGACCAGCAGGTAAGCAAGTCGTACGGCTCCTTGTGCGTGATTGGCATATAGCTCCTCGACACGAAGCCTCCCTTCTGCGCTTATCCGCTCCACGGTTTCCAGCTCGAGTCTCCTTGCGACTGCACTCCCCATCACTTTCTAAGACCGTTTGGACGTCCTTTACGTGTCGCGCTTCCTGTGAGATTTCAGCGCTATATCTGATCCAGGTCGAGAGCGGAGCCCAAATGGTCCTTTTTGTGCCAGGACGCCCGCCCTTATTGCCATCTCGATGTTGGGGATTTGTTGGGGGAATCAACACTGCCGAAAATTCGCGAAAAAAGATGTGGGTTGACCTGGGCTTTTGTGGACCAGAGGAGATTCGAACTCCTGACCTCACCCGTGCGAGGGGTGCGCTCTACCAACTGAGCTACTGGCCCTTCGTGCTCGTGCGCGAATCCTAAAGGGCCGGGCCCTCACCCCCCCACTTGCAGGAGATCCCCGTCGGGGGCGCGGTCGGTAGCGAGGGCCGACTTCGATTCGGCTCTCATCCCATCCAACGATGTCTTCAACACGGTCTCGAAAGTGCTCGGGAACCCCTCGATCTCGGAGATCCGCAGCCTCACGAGGATCGTGTCGCCCGCCACCGAAACCCTGCCGGGAAGAGACTTGTCGTTCGTCGATGCCTGGAAGTCACCCTCGGTGGCGATCACCGAAACATGGGGGCCGAGATCGACGTTCGCGGACACGATCCAGGTCATGTCGCCGTCCTCGTAGATCTCCCATCGCCACGTCGTCGATTGCTCGGGCACGGGGCGAACGAGTGAAGTGCCCATCCTTGCTTCGAGTGTGAGAACTTCGCCATCGGCACGCACGTCGATCTCGCGGATGTCGGCCGGATCGGTGATACGCGGGGGCAGCGGTCCTTCCCCTATCTTGACGTCGCCGGCTCGATCCTCTTTCTCTCCCTCCGGCGCCGGACTTCCCGTTGCCAGAACCAACACGACCGCCCCCACGGCGGCGACGACGAGAAGGGCAACGATCAGGGTGCGACGATGCATCTACTGCTCGAGTTCGTCGGCGCGCTGTTTGAGTGCATCCCTCAACGAGCTCTGGATGCTCGAAGTCGTGAAGTCTCCACGGGTTCGCTCGATGATCGAACGAGCAACGTCGGTCAGCCGACGGAGCCCATGCGTTATCCCATCCGGATAGTCCATCGTGACCAACAGGTAGTACATATCGTCCATCGAGCCGAGGAGTTCTTCACATCGCTTGAGCTCGCCCTGTCGCATCAGATCCAGGAGATGCCTGCGCAGCTCCCCGATCGCCTCGGCCATCCCCTTCACGAAGGGCGCAGGAGCGATCCCGATCTTGTCGAACGATGGGATCGGGTCGCCGGTGACGAGGGCGTAAGTGACGCGGGCCTCCGCCACCTCTTTCTCGGCATCCTGGATGAAACCCGCGTGCAGGATCTCGGGATGGTCTTTGAGCACCGACCGAGCGGAGTCGAGGTGTTTTTGGGCCTCGTTCAACAACTGGGATGCAAGGTCGAGCTCGTAACGATGCATCGCACGGATCGCGTTTCCGCACGCCCGTATCGCGTCTCGCCCACTAGCGAGGCCGCGCTCGCGAGCGCTTGTCTTTGCGTCGAACTCTTCTCTGAGACGGGATGCAAGATCCGAAAGGTCCACGATCACAGACTAGTGGACGGGCTACTAAGAGTTACGACCGCCGCTTGCCTCGATCACCTCGAAGTATTCGGATTCGGACTGCACGGGCTGGTTCAGCGGGCGTACCTTGACCTGCCGCTCATCCCGTCGTCGCTTGGCATCCAGCAATAGCGCTGCATAGAACGCCAGAACGGCGTCCGCAACCAGATTGACCTCGAGCAGATCGCCACCGTTCAACAAACTCCATGCAGCGGTGAAGAAGACGATCGTCAATAAGCTCACCAAGATCGCTTTGCGGCGTTGCCGACCGCGGCGAACGGCTTCGCGAGCCATCCGCTCGCGTGCCCCCGGCACAACGATCCATCTCCCGGCTGAAGTGTGTGGAGAGATCAATCTCATCCGTCGCTTGAAGTTTCTAGCCGCGGGCCAAGGGGACGAATCTCGAGCCCGCCTGGCGGCGGGAAGGTAGACGACGATCCATGCGATGGCCAAGAAGGCCAAAAACCATAAGGTCAAGAGCTCTTCCCCAAGCTCTAGGCCGATTCACGCAACCGTAACGCGACGGCAGTAACTTCTGCAGGATTTGAATCGCGAATTCGCGAACCATCAGTTCGCGAAACGGCAGGTATAAAGCGTTCTCAGACGAGATGGGGTGGGGATGACCGTCGAGATCGCTGTTTCAGACCAGGCACCAACCGATGTCGAGTCCGACGCTGTCATCGTGTCGGCTACTTCGACGAACGAGACATTCGCGCTCTCGGATCAAGCCGCAAAGGTGGACGGCGTGCTCGACGGCTACCTCACCGAATGGTTGACCGACATCGGTTACAAGGCCGACGTCGCCTCGATCGCGATCGTCCCCACACATCACAGGATCCCGGCAAAGGCCGTCGTCGTCGCAGGACTGGGAGACGTGCCAACACGGTCCAGCATCCGTCGCGCTGCAGCCTCGGCCGCAAGACGGCTGTCGGAGCGGGCCGGCGTCGTCTCCGCGCTGCACGGATCGGATACACAGATGGTCGCAGCCTCAGTCGAGGGGTTCATGCTGGGCTTGCATCGAAGCCCTACACAGAAGCGTGATCCCAAGGAGCTCAAACTTTCCCGGATCGACGTGCTGGGGGCCGGAACTTCCGAGATCGAACGAGGACGCATCTACGCCGGAGCCACTGTCCTCGCACGGGACCTGGTGAACGAGCCGGCCTCGGTTCTTGATCCCGAAGCATTTGCAGAACGAGCTCGCGCGGTGGCGTCCGACGTTGGGTTGGAATGCGAAATCTTCGACCAGGACGAACTCACGAAACGCGGATTCGGAGGACTGCTCGCGGTCGCCCGTGGCTCTACGAATCCCCCACGGCTGATCCGTCTCCATCACAAACCGCGCGGAGCCAAAGGCAAGGTCGCGTTGGTCGGCAAGGGAGTCACCTTCGACTCGGGTGGTCTATCACTCAAGGACCCTCGGGGGATGGAAACGATGAAGACGGACATGGGCGGCGGAGCAGCGGTTCTGGCCGCCATGGCCGCGCTTCCTCAACTCGAAGTCCCCATCGAGGTGACCGCGTACATTCCGGCGACGGAAAACATGCCGTCGGGAAGCGCCATTAGGCCCGGAGACGTCATCACTCACTATGGCGGTCGCACGACAGAGGTGCTGAACACGGATGCCGAGGGCCGTCTGATCCTCGCGGACGCACTGACGTTCGCTTCCGAAGAGCACCCCCAAGCGGTGATCGATATCGCGACCCTCACTGGATCGATGACGGTCGCGCTGGGCAACAAGATGACGGGTGCTTTCGCTAATGACGACGACCTGTGGGCCGAGTTCTCGGCCGCGGCCGCCGAGGCAGCCGAACCCGTATGGCGCCTTCCTCTGGTCGAGGACTATGCCAAAAGCCTCGATTCCACCGTCGCGGACATGAAAAACATCGGGACTCGATATGGGGGGGCCATAGTGGCGGCCCTATTCTTGCGTGAGTTCGTCGGAGACGGGATCCCCTGGGTGCACCTGGACATCGCAGGAACGGGACGGAGCGAGAATGGAAGTGACGATTGCCCGAAGGGCGGAACGGGCGTGATGACCCGAACCCTCTTGGAATGGCTGGAGAGGAAG
>DASQLQ010000105.1:0-24167 GCA_035629935.1 Actinomycetota bacterium | reverse complement strand
GTCCAGTGCGTCATCGATCTTGACTGCGAAGTCCTCCAGCTCGTCGAAGGAACCCGCGCCCTTGGACAACACCAGCGCGCCACCGCGCCGGTTTACCGCCACGCCCTCTTTCGAGACGAGGTTCATTCCGTCCATGATCGGGTTGACCAGCAGTACGTCATAAGCCATCTGAGCTCCCAGGCTCCGATCGAAATCGTCCTCCATGAAGAGCTGTATCGAATCGGGATGACGTCGGTTCACATCATCAACCGCCATCTGGATCCTTTCGCTGTAGCGGCGGTACTCCGGCATGGTTTGCCTCGACGGGTAAACGCAAGCGACGAAGCGAACGCGGGAGCGAAGATCGGCCCGGCGATCGAGCAACATCCCGAATGCCTCGAACCCGCGCACGATGTTCTTGGATGGCTCACTCCGATCTACCCGAACGATCAGCTGGCCGTCGTCGACCGATTCCCGGAATCTTCTTGCCCATCGACGGACGGGTTCGACATCCGCCCGCTCGGTCAGGTCGGCCGCGTCGATCGGTATCGGGTAGGAGCGAACCCAGGACGTCGTTCCTTTGTGGGACACGGTTCCTCTTGAGCGATCGACGCTCGCGCCGAGTCCCTCGCAGCAGGCAACGAAGTTGTTGCACCACCGGGAGATGTGCAGTCCTACGAGGTCGGCCCCCAACATCCCTTCGATGACCCCCTTCGAGATGCGTTCGGGAAGCCGGTCGAGGCCTTTTTCGGGTCGGCAGAACGACGAGTGAGTGAAGTGGAGGATCGTGGCGTCGTCCCGCTGAGCCCGCAGATGGTGCGGCGCCGTGCTGAGGTGATAGTCCTGAAAGAGCACGAGAGGGTTCGGCCCAACTTCATCGTCGACGGCGGAAGCGAATAGCGCGTTGACCTCCTCGTAAGCCCCTTCCCATGCCTCGAGGAATCCTGAGAAGTCCTCGATCCCGACCTCGTCCCACAGGCAGTGGTTCGCGAACCACAACAAGCGGTTAGAGATCTCGTCGTAGTAGCGCGAATAGGTCTCGGACTCGATGTCGAGCATCCGCACCCGATAGCCGAGGTCGGACGTGAGGCGCTCGGTCTCACCCGCTCTAACCGCTTTTCGATCGTCCTCGGACGTCGCGGTGGCGACCCATACGGCACTGTCCCCAAGCCGTCTCGCAACAGGATCGAGTGCCGCGGCCAGCCCACCTGCACCCCTCTTCGCTTGCCATTCCCCGTTGTCTTCGGCGAACGAGACCGGGCCGCGGTTCGAGGCAAAGGCGATTGTCGACTCTTTCGTCATGAGGTCCGTATGGTAGGAGGACGATGTCAAGCGCGTTGCCCCCACGGTTGCCGGCCGGCGAAAGACTGCGCCGTGCAGGCATAGGGGCCTGGTCGATAATCGGGATCCTCGTTCTCGCAGCCGTCTCGATATGGCTTCTTTTCAAGATCCGGGTCATCTTCCCGCCCTTGGTGTTAGCCCTGCTGATCATCTATCTGCTGAATCCGCTGGTCTCGCGCCTTGAGCAACGCAAGGTGCCTCGGTCGATCGGCGCCGTACTCAGCTACGTGATCGTCATCGGCGTTCTGGTTCTGGTGGGGATGCTGGTGGCGCCGTTCATATCCAGACAGGTCGATTACGTCACCGAGCGAGCACCCGAGCTCAAAGTCGACCTCATCAGGACCATGGAGTCATTCTCGGACGGGGTGGAGGAGCGGTTCGGAGTCGACCTCAATGTCTCCCGGGTGTCATGCCTCTTGGGAGCAGACGACAGCATCGACGCCGAGGCACCGACGCACGAACGTTGCGACGAAGTAACGGCGAGTGTTCGCGAACGGATTCTCGAGGAGGCCGAGAGTGCAACGGAGGTTGCCTCCTCGGTGTTCGAAGTGCTCGTTATCTTCATCCTCGCCCCGCTGCTCGCTCTCTATCTGCTGATCGATCTCCCGCATCTACAGCGTGATGTGGTCAACCTTTTTCCGGAGCATCTGCGTGAGGAGTTCTCCGACCTCGGGTCCAAGATCGGTCGCGCCGTCGGAGGGTTCTTCCGCGGACAATTGTTAGTCGCCGTGGTCGTTGGCGTTCTTTCCTCATTCGGATTCTGGCTTGCCGGGCTCGATTTCTGGCTACTTATCGGAGCCATAGCAGGTTTCACGAATCTGATACCGCTGGTGGGGCCCTTCATCGGTGGCGGTTTAGGTTTCCTCGTCGGGACCGTGACCGAAGGGATAGACGTAGGGCTGTGGGCAGCGCTCGTGGCCTTGATCGTGCAACAGATCGACAATCACGTCATCAGCCCGAATGTCATGCGGAGGACGGTCAAGCTTCATCCCGTGACAGTGATGCTGTCGTTGCTAGCGGGTGCCACGCTGGCCGGGTTCTGGGGGGTCCTCTTAGCGGTGCCCGGCGTTGCCGTTGCGAAGTTGTTGCTGAGTCACTTCTGGGCCACGCGCGTTCTCGGGGTGCCTCCGTCCCCCTATTCGCCGGCTGTTGTGGGCGCCGCTCCACCCGTCGCTCCACCGCCTGCGGAGGACTCGGACACTTCTTAGAGTGAGTCCAGTGGTGGTCGTTCGATCACCCGGCTGTGGGCCGACTTTGACAGGAGGCCCTCTTCTGTGGGCCAGAACTGCACAAGGGCGGCTGGCAGCGGATCGGCCAATTTCATCCGGCCGCTCTCCTCGAGCCGAGTGAAGATCACCTGCATCACTTCGAACGCGGTTAGTCCCAGCTCCAGGGTCGGCCTATTTCTATGCACCCGCACTCCAAGGTCCACTTGCGCATGCGCATCGAGGCCGAACCGCTCTACGCCGTCCAACAGGAGACCGATCTCTACGCCGTAACCGGTGAAGAAGGGAAGCTGACGGAACGCATCGGTGTATCCCGCGTACTCACCCGCAAGAGGTTGGATAACGCCGGTCAGCTCGGGATAGAAGAGGCTGAGGAGGGGGCGCACGACCAGCTCCGTGACGCGCGCTCCACCCGTCGGATGCCGGCGGCCCTCGACGTTAAGGGGCCTCTCGTAGAACCCCTTCGCGATCTGCACCTTCTCCTCGCTTAGAAGAGGTTCCAGCAGCCGCGTCACGACATGCGACTGGAAACCCGTGACGTCCGCATCGAGCCAAACGACGATCTCGTTGTCGATCACACTGAGGCTCCTCCACAGAGCGTCGCCCTTCCCGCTCCCGCTCGGGTCGGGGGGAATGTGAGGAACCAGATCCCGAGCCGTGTACACCCGGGCTCCTTCGGCTGCTGCGAGTCTGCAGGTGTCATCCGTGGAACCCGAATCGACGACGATCAGCTCGTCCACCAGACCCCACCCCTCGATCAACTCCGATCGGATCCGGCGGCAGATGGATGCAACCGTGGGCGCTTCATCCAGGGTCGGAAGACACACCGTCACCCCCACGCCTCGAGTCCGTTTGATCTCTTTAAGGAGAGTCGGCTCACGGAAGGGGCCCCACGATGTCCTGCGGTCGAACCAGTCCTGCGCAGCGGGATCCATCACCGGGGCCGACACGCCCCGACCCTAGTGGACCGTCGGACAACCCACCGACTCAACCGACCTACAATCGTTGCCTTCCAATGAAATACGTCAGAGGTCTTTCTTGTCGAGAGTGCGGTCGGGAGTATCCGATCGCTCCGCAGCACGTCTGCGAATTCTGTTTCGGTCCCCTGGAAGTCGTCTACGACTACGACGCGATCGCGGCAGAGATCTCTCGCGAAGCGATCGCAGCCGGACCCCCAACGATCTGGCGGTACGCACCCTTGCTTCCAGCTCCCGAAGAGGGCCGTGTCGACATCGGTGCCGGCTGGACCAGGCTCCGTCCCGCACCTCGCTTGGCGGCCGAGCTCGGGTTGAGGAAATTGTGGCTGAAGATCGACGCCGCTAATCCCACTCATTCGTTCAAGGACCGGGTGGTATCCGTGGCCCTCTCTGTAGGCCGCTCCTTCGGCTACTCGGTTGCGGCATGCGCTTCGACCGGAAATCTGGCGAACGCTGTTGCCGCGCACTCAGCCGCGTCCGGCATGCAGAGCGTCGTGTTCATACCTGCAGGTCTCGAGCGGGGAAAGGTCGCGGGTACGACCGTCTACGGCGGACGTGTCGTCGAGGTCAACGGTTCATATGACGACGTGAATCGTTTGTGTGCCGAGCTAGCGGCTAATCGTCAGTGGGCTTTCGTGAATGTCAACGTGAGGCCGTATTACGCCGAAGGTTCTAAGACGCTTGCCTTCGAAGTTGTCGAACAACTTGGCTGGCGCGTGCCCGAGGTTGTGGTGGTTCCGATGGCCTCCGGTTCGCTGTTGACGAAGATCGGTAAAGGTTTCAGGGAGCTGAAGAAAGTTGGACTGGTCGATGCCTATGCCTCAGTGCTCCATGGTGCGCAAGCGGCCGGGTGCTCGCCGATCGCCGAAGCGTTCGCTCGGGGGACGTTGGATGTGCACCCGGTGAAGCCCAAAACGATCGCGAAGTCTCTCGCCATCGGCAATCCCGCGGACGGTTACTACGCGCTGAAAGAGATCGCCGACTCGGGTGGCAGCGCCGTTAGCGTTCCCGAGGAAGAGGTGGCCGAGGGGATGAGTCTGCTCGCGCGGACGGAGGGACTCTTCACGGAGACCGCGGGAGGCGTGACTATCAAGGCACTCGAGCGCTTGGTCACTGAGGGGCAGATCTCTCCCGACCAAGAGACCGTTGCGCTGATGACCGGAACCGGCTTGAAGACGCTGGAGGCGCTCCAAGATTCGCGTCCCCTGGACCGCATCGAGCCCACCGTGGAGGATGTCGACCGACTCCTAGAGCAAGGAATCTGATGGGCACGAAGATCAAGATCCCAACCCAGTTGAGAACGCTGACGGATGGCGCCGACGAGGTCGAAGCGGAGGGCTCGACGCTGGCCGATCTACTCACCGACCTGGAGTCGCGACACCCAGGGATGAAAGAGCGGATCCTCGACGACGGGGGAGAACTCCGCCGCTTCGTGAACGTCTATCTGAATGACGAGGACGTTCGTTTCCTCGAGGGTCTTCAGACCCAGGTGCCCGAAGGGGCGAAGGTCTCGATAATCCCTGCGGTTGCGGGGGGTTCGGGGCGCTAGCTCCCCAAGCCCAAGGCTCAAGGTGGGAAGGCAGGCAACCGATTCATTAGGGAACGTCTGTCCCCGTTCCTGCCAGGAGGCCGAGTGGCCAGGATCCACATCGCCGACGATGAGTCGGATATCCGGCAACTGCTTTCGTTCCTTCTCACCGAGGAGGGGCACGAGGTATCGGTTTCGGCCGATGGCCGGGCGGCCGTGGAGAAGATGCTGATGAAGCCGCCCGATCTGGTTGTGCTCGATCTGATGATGCCCGATATGGATGGGTATGTAGTACTCGAGGAGATGCAGGACTACCAGACCCTTGGCTCCACTCGGGTCCTGATCCTGAGCGCCAAGGGAGCCGAGCAGGACCGTGAGAAGGGATTCGAGCTTGGTGCCGACGAGTACCTGGTCAAGCCCTGTGATGAGGCGGAATTGAGGGCGAGTGTGGCCAATCTCTTGGAACGGAGCAAGGAAGAACTTAGGGTTAGGCGCGAAGACCTCAAAGACAAGGCAAGATTGCTTTCACAGCTCGAATCGGCTGTCGAGCAAGGGCATCAAACAGCCTGAGGGCGTTTGAGAGGAGAGGCATATGGCGCGAATCCTCATCGCTGAGGACAACGCCGAGATCAGAGCGCTCGTGAGCTCCATCCTGATCGAGGAGGGCCACAAAGTAACGGTCGCCCAAAATGGGCAGCAGGCCCTCGACATGATGCTCGAAGACGCGCCCGATGTACTGGTGCTCGACATCATGATGCCGCAGATGGATGGATACACCGTGCTCAAAGAGCTCAAGTCATCTGGCATAAGGGACACGATGAAGATCCTCGTCCTCACCGCTAAAACGTCTGAGTCCGATTGGGTGCGCGGTTACAAGCTCGGTGCAGATGCCTACGTGACTAAGCCATTCGACATCGACGAGTTGACCCGTCACGTCGCCGAACTCCTTGATATGACGAAGGATCAGCTTCGAGTGAGACGCGAGCAGGAGCTCGACAAGGCTCAGCTCCTCTCCCGACTCGAGTCGATCTTCGATACCTAGACCGGGGCCCTCATTCCGTCTCTGTAACCTCTCTCTAGATGAAGCGTCTTAAGGAGGCTCGGACCGGGTCGCCCAGACAGCTCGTTCCACCGGATCTCATCGAGCGTTGCAGAAGCGGAGATGAGCAAGCGTGGAAGGAGCTTGTAGAAGCGACCTACCGGGACGTCTACACGTTATGTCTGAGGATCCTGCGGGACCCCGACGACGCCGCTGAGGCTACGCAAGATGCGTATCTAAAGATGTGGCGGGGTCTCAAGGGCTTTCGAGGCGACGCGATGTTGGAGACGTGGATGTATCGAGTGGCCACGAACACGGCCATCTCGAAGCATCGCAGCAGGAAGAGGAAGACCTCTCACGAGACTGGGGTCGGAGATGAAATGCTCACTGAGATGGCCGCTTCAGGTTCGGTCGAGGCAACTGCAGGTGCAAGGATCGAAGTCGAAGCTCTCGAGCAAGCACTTCAGACGTTGCCGGAGCATTACCGGACGGCCGTCATTCTTCGAGACGTATATGGCTTCAACACGGAGGAGATCGCGAAGCAGCTAAAGATCTCTCTGACCGCCGCCAAGGTGCGTGTGCACCGTGGTCGCAAGAAACTGAAAGAGATCGTGTACGGAGAAGGAAAGGGATGAAAGAGATGACTTGTGGCGAGGTGCAGGAGATGCTTCCAGCTTACCTAGATGAGCCCGGGGCAAGCCTGAGCATCCGGCGTCACCTTGCCGGTTGCGACGGTTGTCGCAGCGAACTGGCGCGTTACGAAACCCTCTCCGCCCAGATGCCCGCACTCGCTGGCCACACGGCTGAGCCTCCCGCCCATCTCCTCAGCGCTCTGGTCTCCATCCCGACGGAATCGTCGTCGCTCGATGGTGTGAAGACACACCTGACGAGGAATAGGAATGCATATCTCAGGGGGGCCGCGGTGCTGGTGGCCGGCGCAGCAGCCGGCGCCGTATGGCGATCCCGCCGCCGCTTAGTAACGGCCTAGTAGCTCGTTAGACTCTGCGCGCACCCCTAGGGCGGTAGCTCAGCTTGGTAGAGCAACGGTCTCCAAAACCGTAGGTCGGGGGTTCGAGTCCCTCCCGCCCTGCTAGCCCTGGCTTCCAACGTAATCTTGCGGCCGTGGCGAAACGGAACCGTTGCATCGCACTATTGGTTGCGCTTGCAATGATCCCGGTCACGGGATCGGGTGCATCCAAAGCCTGCCGTGGTCCCGAGGTGCACTCCAGACACGACGTGCCTCGAGGTCACCGGTATCTCTGCCGCATGAAGCTCGTCAGGTCTTTGCGCATATCCGAAACGGCGGGGCTCGGGAACATCGAGCTGCACGGGAAGGTCGGGGCCGTCCTGCAGCGCGACGAGGGCATCGTCGCAATGCTGGACGTCTCGAACCCGGCGAAGCCAAAAATTGTTGGTCGCTACACCGATGGTGCCCAGGACTCGTTCGACGGCGATCTGGCATTCGCCCACGACGGCGCTTTTCTCTTCTACGCCCGTCAAACACATCAGTTCTCGAAAGACGGAGTTCATGTATTAGATGTTTCGGATCCCGCAGCGCCCACCTCGCTCTTCTATCAAGCGTCCGGCGGCACTCTCGAGGTTGCTTACCACTACGACGGGACGGATGAGTGGGTGATCTTTCTCGACGCTATCGACGGATTGGTAGTGACCAGGTTCGTTCGAGCCAGCGGCTCGCTCGTAGAGGTGTTCCGAGATCCCGAGCCTGTCACGACCAAGGTCGGCGGTCCGGCTTCGGCGGGATTGGTCGTCGATCCCAAAGACCCCGCTACGGGGAACCCGTTCCTCTATGTGTCCACGGGTGGCAGCGGGTTGCAGATCTACAACTTCTCCGACCCCACCGCCCCCGCGCTGCTGGGGGAGTGGAACGAGTTCGGGTTGGCGGATCTGGTCGTCAGACGGACCACTTCCACTCGGACCGTCTATGCCGCGACGGAGTACTGGTTCGACAAGAGTCTCAAGCCCCGTGTCATCGTTCTGGATGCGAGCGGCCCGGCATCGATCTCCGAGACCCGGGCTCTCTCCCTCGGTCTCCCGGCGGACGACCAGTGGCGAGTACAGGGGATGGCTTGGGCGGGGCGTCGTCTGTTGATCGCTCATTCGCATGCCGGTCTTGTGGCCCTGAACCCCCGCGGGAAGCTGACCGCGAGGGCTCTGATCGGAGGGGCGATGAACAGCGCCGCGGAGCCTCCCCCCAAAGAACAAGCAGGGTTCTCGACCGCTGCATATGCCATGGATGTGGAGAGAAAGGGACCGTTCGTTTACCTGTCGGATGCGGCGACGGGAACCCTCCATGTCCTTCGGCTCGCTCGGTAGCTCTCCGCAATCACCCAAGAACGGACAGGTTTTGCCTCTCTACCTGCGGGAACGATGAAAGCAGGACTCTGTACGAGGGGGTAGAGAGATGAGCGAGGACGCCACCAAGACGGATGGATCGGGAGCCAGGCCCCAGCGCCGTAAGGAGCCGCCCCACCGTGAAGCCAAGTCCCATCTCCACCCCAACATCGCCGCCCCGGTCAATGCCGTCCTCGCCGACGACGTCCTGTCCGACGGCTCGAGTTTCGTGACCTTGGATCGAAAAGCGAAGTCGGACTCGAAGAGCTAGCAACACGCGAACCCCGCAATTCGAGCGGGTAAAGAAGGTGCTAATCTTGCCCCTCATCCCCCGGAACCGGACCCCTACCTAGCGCGTCCGACTTCGGCAGTTGAAAGGGTCGTGGGTGAACAGACAGACCAAGCGCATGATGAAGAAGGACGAGGAGCGCAAGAAGGTTGCTCCTCGCCCGGTCAAGGCCCCCGGGAGCCCGGGCCGCGAACGCACCAAGCCCGTGCAGTTCGTTCGCGAGGTGGTGGGCGAGCTACAGAAGGTTGCCTGGCCATCCCGCAAGGAGGTTTGGGCCTACTCACTCGTCGTGCTCGTCAGCTCGGTAGTGATCGCCGCCCTCATCTTCGGGATGGACTACGTCTTCACCAAAGGCGTCCTTTCCCTCTACGACATCCAGACATGAGCGAAACCGACATCACGCAACCGGAGACAGACGAGCAGGGGCTTGTTGCCGCGCCCCTCGACGGCTCGGACGTGGTCGAAGACACCGGCGCGGAGGAAGTCGCCGTCTCGGCAGCTGTGTCCGAGACCGGTTCTGTGGAAATAGGTGCCGACGAGCCGGAGGCCTCCGAAGAAGAGACCCCGGAGCCGAGTCAGCCAGAGCCGAGCCCCGAGTCCCCGGAGAGCGCGGCGGAAGCAGAGGTGGTCACCCCCGCCGCCGAGGCAGCCGAAGAAGAGGACGAGGACGACGAGCCGATCGAGTGGTTCGGGGACGAGAACATCCCTCCGACCGAGCGACCCGGCGATTGGTACGTGATCCACACCTATGCCGGCTACGAGAACAAGGTCAAGGCAAATCTCCAGTCCCGTATCCAGTCGATGAACGTCGAGGACCGGGTATTCGAAGTGGTGATCCCCATGGAAGACGTGATGGAGATCAAGCAAGGAAAGAAGCAGGTGGTCCAGAAGAAAGTGTTCCCCGGCTACCTGTTGTGTCGCCTCTATCTCGACGATGACTCCTGGTACGTCGTTCGCAACACTCCGGGGGTTACGGGATTCGTCGGGTCGGGAGCCAAGCCGACGCCGTTGTCAGACAAAGAGGTCGACAAGATCCTTCAAGTCAAGAAAGACCAGAAAAAGCTCAGGCCACGGTTGGAGTTCGAAGAGCAGGAGAGCGTGCGTGTCACATCGGGCCCGTTCGCGAACTTCACCGGTTCGATCTCAGAGATCAACGTGGACCAATCGAAGCTCAAGGTGTTGGTCAACATCTTCGGCCGGGAGACTCCGGTCGAGTTGGGCTTCGATCAGGTCGCAAAGCTTTAAGAGCCAGTTAGGAGTAACGATGAGCAATAGAGGTGGTGGCGGTCGTAAGAAGGTCGCCCAGGTGTTGAAGCTACAGATCCCCGCGGGTCAGGCAACTCCGGCTCCTCCGGTCGGGCCGGCGCTGGGACAGGCGGGCATCAACATCATGGATTTCTGCAAGCAGTACAACGCCGAAACCCAGCAGCAGACGGGGACCATCGTCCCGGTCGAGATCACCGTTTACGAGGACCGGTCTTTCAGCTTCATAACCAAGACCCCTCCGGCAGCGGTCCTGTTGCGCCAGAAGGCCGGCGTGGACAAGGGTGCGAGTGAGCCGAACCGGGAGAAGGTCGGGACGGTTACGAAGGACCAGGTGCGCGAGATCGCCGAGACCAAGATGCCGGATCTGAATGCGAACGACATCGAAGCTGCGATGAAGATCGTCGAAGGTACTGCCCGCAGCATGGGCATCACAGTTCAATAGCAATCCTTTAGTTAGTGGGAGGCCGCAAGGCCGTTGACCACAGGAGGTAGATGAGATGCCGAAACCCGGCAAGCGTTTCGCTGCAGCACTCGAGAAGGTCGATCGCGACCATTTCTACGCCCCCCGCGAGGCGATGAGACTCCTGAAGGAGTTCCCACAGGCGAAGTTCGACGAGACGGTCGAGCTGTCGATGCGACTGGGCGTTGACCCCCGGAAGGCCGATCAGATGGTGCGTGGGTCGATCGTCCTGCCGAAGGGCACCGGAAAGACGGCCCGAGTGGTGGTCTTCGCCAAGGGCGAGAAAGCCACCCAAGCCAAGGAAGCGGGAGCCGACGAGGTCGGAGATGACGAGCTCGGCAACCGGATCCAAGGTGGCTGGCTGGACTTCGATGCAGTGGTTGCCACCCCCGACATGATGCCGGTGGTGGGAAAGCTCGGGCGCGTCCTCGGCCCTCGCGGCCTGATGCCGAACCCCAAGTCGGGCACCGTGACGGAGGACGTGGTCAAGGCTGTCTCCGACATCAAGGGAGGCCAGGTCGAGTTCCGTACCGACAAGAGCGGGAACCTGCACCTGATCATCGGCAAGAAATCCTTCCCTGAAGAGGACTTGATCGAGAACTACGCTGCCGTTGTCGACGAGGTCTACCGGGCCAAGCCCGCCTCCTCGAAGGGTCGTTACGTCAAGAGCGTGACGATCTCCTCGACCATGGGTCCCGGAGTGAAGATCGATCCGGCGAAATCCAAGGACCTTGCAGAGGAGGTCTACGAGACCACCGCTTGAGTTATCCTCGCAACCAACCCGAGACCGCCGGTGGGTCTAGGCCCTTAAATTCGGTTTCGGTCGGCGCCCCTCGCCGCTACGCGGCGGCGCCTTCCGAAATTCATCCGGCGCAGGTGAATTTGAAGTCGCATCCGATAGCGGCCGCCTGATCTCGGGTGGCCGTTTTTTATTGGGCGATCGACCGGAGAAGAGATGGCGAGACCAGACAAAGTTCAAGAAGTTCAAGAGATCACCGAGCGATTCAACGGTGCTCAGGCCGCTCTGCTGACCGAGTACCGAGGTTTGACGGTCGGCGAGATCGCCGAGGTCCGCAGCGCTTTGCGTGAGGCGAACGCTGAATACCGAGTCCTCAAGAACACGCTGACCCGGATCGCCGTTCGGGAAGTAGGCCTCGAGGAGCTCGTCGAGATGTTGACGGGGCCTACGGCGATCGCATTCATCAAGGGTGACGCCGTGGACGCGGCTCGAGCCCTGGACGATGCGGCGAAGAAGTTCCCCGTGCTCGTCATCAAGGGCGGAGTTCTCGACGGCAAGATCATGGACGCCGACCAGGCGAAAGCGCTCGCCAAGCTCGAGCCGAGAGACGTCCAGCTCACCAAGATCGCGATCATGCTGAACGCTCCCATCCAGCAGACGGTGAACGTCTTCGCTGCGATGTTGAGGGATCTCGGGTCGATGCTGGGCCAGGTCCTGGCGCAGAAAGAAACCGAGGCACCAGTGCCGGCAGCGGAACCGGAGGCTTCAGCGGAGCCGCCCGAGCCCGAAGCAGCGGCAGAACCAGAAACCCCCGCCGAGGAAGCTCCGGCCGCACCGGAGGCGGAGGAACAAGCCGCCGCGGCCCCCGAAGCCGAAGAAGCGACCCAACCAGAAGCAACCGCAGAAGAAGTGACAGAAGAGTCCGAGGATTCAGAAAGCAAGGAGGAGTAAGAGATGGCAACCAAGACCCTGGCTCAGGACGAAGTCCTCGACGCGATCGCTAATTGGAGCGTGCTCGAGCTGTCCGAGTTCGTGAAGGCATTCGAAGAGAAGTTCGGCGTCAGCGCCGCCGCACCCGTGGCGATGGCAGCTCCCGGTGGTGGCGGTGGCGGCGACGGCGCCGGTGCGGCCGAGGAGAAGGACGAGTTCGATGTGGTCCTCAACGCTGCCGGCGACAAGAAGATCCAGGTCATCAAGGAGGTTCGTTCCCTGACGAGCCTGGGCCTGAAAGAGGCCAAGGACCTGGTGGACAACGCTCCCAAGCCCGTCCTGGAGAGCGTCCCCAAGGAACAGGCTGAAGAGGCCAAGGCCAAGCTGGAAGCGGCCGGAGCCACCGTCGAACTGAAGTAGACACGGCTTGATTTCGGGCTCGGGCGGGACTACTGTTCCGCCCGAGCCCTTTTCGCGGAGTCATCGCAACAGGGCGCCATACCCGTCTAGGGCCTCCGGAAACCCGGGGATTGACTAAGTACGGGCTCACGCCTATACTCTTCCGTTGCTGTGCCCCCCTGCTCAGTTCGACGCTCTGTCGCGCGGCTAAGAACCGCCCACGGCGTCACGATCGGGGGAAGTCGAGAAGGGAAAGGGGCCCCTTCCTGACGGGATCTTTTGGAGTCACCCCGTATTGCCTGAGCGCATAGGAGGGTCTGCTTGTCGTCTAACGCTGTCCGCGAACGCCACACTTTCGCAAAGCTCCCCGAAGTCCTCCCGCCCCCCAACCTCATCTCGGTTCAGAAGGAATCCTTTGATTGGTTCATCAACAAAGGGCTGGCCGAGACGTTGCGGGACATATCGCCGGTCGAGGACTTCACCGGGAACCTGGCTCTGCAGTTCGTGAGCCACATCTTCGAAGAGCCGAAGTTCGACGAGGACGAATGCAAGGAGAAGGACATGACCTTCTCTCGTCCGCTTTTCGTCGAGGCCGAGTTCTATAACAAGGAGACGGGCGAGATCAAACGCCAGACCGTCTTCATGGGCGACTTCCCGATGATGACGGACAAGGGCACGTTCATCATCAATGGGACCGAGCGCGTTGTCGTTTCCCAGCTGGTCCGTTCCCCGGGTGTCTACTTCGATCACTCGATCGACAAGACCACCGACAAGGACATCTACGCATGCAAGATCATCCCCGCCCGCGGTGCATGGCTCGAGTTCGAGACCGACAAGAAGGACATGGTCGGCGTTCGGATCGACCGCAAGCGTCGCCAGAACGTCACCGTTCTGTTGAAGGCGCTCGGGTTCGGTGGCGACGAGGACATCCTCAAGCTCTTCGAAGGCGCCGAGTCCATCGCGAACACCTTGGAAAAGGATCCGATCCAGACCGAGGAAGACGCGCTCATGGACATCTACCGCAAGCTTCGTCCGGGCGAGCCGCCCACGGTCGAGAGTGCACGGAGCCTCCTCGAGAACCTGTTCTTCAACTCCAAGCGTTACGACCTTGCGAAGGTCGGCCGCTACAAGATCAACAAGAAGCTCGGCTTCCGCTCCGACGAAGGCACCATCGAGAAGTTCGGCTCGGTCCTCCGTAAGGAAGACATCCTCGAGACGATCCGTTATCTCGTTGAGCTCCACGCCGGCAACTCCGACTACGCGACCGACGACATCGATCATTTCGGGAACCGTCGCATCCGTCCCGTCGGCGAGCTGATCCAGAACCAGATCCGAGTGGGTCTCTCCCGTATGGAGCGGGTTGTGCGCGAGCGCATGACCACACAGGACGTCGAGGCGATCACGCCGCAGACGTTGATCAACATCCGGCCGGTCGTCGCTTCGATCAAGGAGTTCTTCGGATCGAGCCAGCTCAGTCAGTTCATGGACCAGACGAACCCGCTCGCCGGACTGACGCACAAGCGTCGCCTCTCGGCATTGGGGCCGGGTGGTCTGTCGCGCGAGCGCGCCGGCTTCGAGGTCCGAGACGTTCACTCCAGTCACTACGGACGTATGTGCCCGATCGAGACGCCCGAGGGTCCGAACATCGGTCTGATGGGTTCGCTCTCGACCTACGCGCGCCTGAACCGTTATGGGTTCATCGAGACGCCTTACCGACGGGTCACCGGCGGGAAGGTCACGACGAAGATCGACTACCTCACGGCCGACGAGGAGGGGCGCAAGATCATCGCCCAGGCGAACGCCGTCACGGCCGAGGACGGCAGCTTCACGGAGGACCACGTCCTCGTCCGAGGTAAGGGCAACGAGATCGAGTACGTCGTGCCTGCAGAGGTCGAGTACATGGACGTGTCGCCGAAGCAGATCATCTCGGTGTCCGCCGCATGCATCCCGTTCCTCGAGCACGACGATGCGAACCGAGCCCTCATGGGCGCGAACATGCAGCGTCAAGCTGTGCCGCTGATCCGTCCCGAGGCTCCGTACGTCGGTACCGGGATCGAGCTTCGTGCAGCGATCGACGCCGGCGACGTGATCGTTGCCGAGCAGGCCGGAACGGTCGAAGAGGTCACTGCCGAGCGGATCGTCCTTGCACCCTCGGGTGGCAAGAACATCACCTACAAGCTCGACAAGTTCCGTCGATCGAACCAGTCGACCTGCATCAATCAGCGTCCGGTCGTCAAGGAAGGTCAGAAGGTCAAGAAGGGCGACATCCTCGCAGACGGACCTTCAACGGACACCGGCGAGCTAGCACTGGGTGCCAACTTGCTTGTGGCATTCATGTCCTGGGAGGGCTACAACTTCGAGGACGCGATCATCCTGTCCCAGCGTCTCGTTAAAGAGGACGTGCTCACCTCGATCCACATCGAGGAGTACGAGGTCGATGCCCGCGACACGAAGCTCGGTGCCGAGGAGATCACTCGTGACATCCCGAACGTCTCAGAAGAGGTTCTCGCGGACCTCGACGAACGGGGGATCGTGCGCATCGGTGCCGATGTCGGCCCCGGCGATGTCCTTGTCGGGAAGGTCACTCCGAAAGGCGAGACCGAGCTGACGCCGGAAGAGCGTCTGCTGCGAGCGATCTTCGGTGAGAAGGCGCGTGAGGTGCGAGACACCTCGCTCAAGATGCCCCACGGTGAAGAAGGAAAGGTCATTGGCGTCCGCGAGTTCTCTCGCGACAACGGCGACGAGCTGCCCCCCGGCGTGAACGAGCTGGTTCGGGTCTTCGTCGCTCAGAAGCGCAAGATCTCCGAGGGAGACAAGCTCGCCGGTCGTCACGGCAACAAGGGTGTGATCTCCAAGATCCTCCCCGAGCAGGACATGCCGTTCATGGCCGACGGGACGCCCGTCGACATCATCCTTAACCCCTTGGGTGTGCCTTCCCGTATGAACCTGGGACAGGTGCTCGAGACCCACCTCGGGTGGGTTGCGAAGCAACGAGCCTGGGGTGACAACGGCAACGAGCCATCCGACGCATCGCCGGGAGCGTGGCGTCGTCAGGAGCCGACGTGGGTCAACACCCCGGTTTTCGACGGAGCACGCGAAGACGAGCTCCTCGATGCGATGGATGTCGTCTCGAAGCGGAAGACCGAATACCCACTCAACAATGCCGACGGAAAGGCCCAGCTGTACGACGGGCGGTCGGGGGAGCCCTACGACAGCCCGATCACGGTCGGCTACATGTACGTGCTGAAGCTCAGCCACCTGGTCGACGACAAGATCCACGCCCGGTCGACCGGTCCTTACTCGATGATCACGCAGCAGCCGCTCGGAGGTAAGGCGCAGTTCGGTGGCCAGCGATTCGGAGAGATGGAGGTGTGGGCGCTCGAGGCTTACGGTGCCGCGTACTGCCTCCAGGAGCTCCTAACGATCAAGTCCGACGACGTGCTCGGTCGCGTCAAGGTCTACGAAGCGATCGTTAAGGGCGAGAACATCCCTGAACCGGGCATCCCCGAGAGCTTCAAAGTGCTCATCAAAGAGATGCAGTCACTTTGCCTGAACGTCGAGGTTCTCTCGGCGGAAGGCGAAGAGATCGAGATGAAAGAGATCGACGAAGACATCTTCCGCACTGCGGAGGAGCTCGGCATCGATCTGTCCCGCCGTGAGCCATCCAGCGTCGAGGAGGTTTAACCGTTGCTAGACGTCAATTACTTCGACGAACTACGGATCGGGCTCGCTACCGGCGACCAGATCCGAGCGTGGTCTAACGGCGAGGTCAAGAAGCCGGAGACCATCAACTACAGGACTCTCAAGCCGGAGAAGGACGGACTCTTCTGCGAGAAGATCTTCGGCCCGACCAAGGACTGGGAGTGCTACTGCGGTAAGTACAAGCGCGTTCGCTTCAAGGGCATCATCTGTGAGCGCTGCGGTGTCGAGGTCACTCGCGCCAAGGTTCGTCGTGAGCGGATGGGCCACATCGAGCTCGCCGCACCGGTCACGCACATCTGGTATTTCAAGGGTGTCCCGTCCCGTTTGGGTTACCTGCTCGACATCGCTCCCAAGGAGCTCGAGAAGGTCATTTACTTCGCAGCTTCGATCATCACTTCGGTGGACGAAGCTCGGCGTCACAAGGACCTGCCCAACCTCGAAGAGCAGCTGAAGTTCGAGGTCGAGTCGGTCGAGGAGCGTCGTGACAAGCGTCTCGGCGAGATCCTTGCCGAGACCGAAGCGCGACTCGAGGAGATGGAAGCTCGCAAGGCTCGTTCTTCCGAGAAGAAGGCGGCCGGGAACCAGTCGGAGCGTCAGCAGAAAGACGTTCGCGAGAAGGCCGACCGTGACATCGCTCTGGTGCAGGACACGTTCGATGCTTTCCGGGACCTCGCTCCCAAGCAGATCGTCGAAGACGAGCAGATCTGGCGCGAGCTGAAGGATCGTTTCGGCGATTACTTCAGGGGCGGCATGGGGGCCGAATCGATCAAGGATCTTCTTGCGGCGCTCGACCTCGATGCAGAGGCCGAGTTCCTTCGTGACCAGATCAAGACAGCGAAGGGCCAAAAGCGCCAGCGCGCGATCAAGCGTCTCAAGGTCGTAGCGCCGTTCACCGACAAGACCAAACGCAACACGCCGATGGGCATGGTTCTGGATTGCGTCCCGGTCATCCCGCCGGACCTCCGTCCGATGGTGCAGCTCGACGGTGGCCGCTTCGCTACGTCTGACCTGAACGATCTCTATCGACGAGTCATCAACCGCAACAACAGGTTGAAGAGGCTTCTCGACCTCGGTGCCCCCGAGATCATCGTCAACAACGAGAAGCGCATGCTCCAGGAAGCCGTCGACGCTCTGTTCGACAACGGCCGTCGAGGCCGACCGGTCACGGGTCCGGGCAACCGTCCGCTGAAGTCTCTATCGGACATGCTGAAAGGCAAGCAGGGGCGTTTCCGTCAGAACCTTCTCGGAAAGCGCGTCGACTATTCGGGCCGTTCGGTGATCGTGTCCGGACCGAAGCTCAAGCTGCACCAGTGCGGCTTGCCGAAGCAGATGGCGCTTGAGCTCTTCAAGCCATTCGTGATGAAGCGTTTGGTCGATCTGGGCCACGCGCAGAACATCAAGTCCGCCAAGCGGATGGTCGAGCGTTCGCGCTCGGTCGTTTGGGACGTGCTCGAGGAGATCATCCACGAGCATCCGGTTCTATTGAACCGTGCCCCCACGTTGCACCGGCTGGGGATCCAGGCCTTCGAGCCGATCCTGGTCGAGGGCAAGGCCATCCAGATCCACCCGTTGGTCTGTGTTGCTTTCAACGCAGACTTCGACGGTGACCAGATGGCGGTGCACGTGCCTTTGTCTTCTGAAGCTCAGGCAGAGGCTCGGATCCTGATGCTGTCGGCGCACAACGTGCTGTCGCCTGCTCACGGAGACCCGATCGTCACTCCGACGCAGGACATCGTCATCGGCTCCTACTACCTCACGGTTGCGCACGACGGGGAGCCCGGCGAAGGCCGCGTGTTCTCCTCGGCCGAGGAAGTGTTCAAGGCATACGACGCGAAGCAGATCGGCATCCACGCCAAGGTGAAGGTGCGTGGGCTGAAGCGCTTCGAAGACGAAACCGAGGAAGAGTTCGAAGCGAACCCCATGCGTCGGATGGACACGACGTGCGGGCGCGTGATCTTCAACGAGTCCTTCCCCGAGTCCTTCCCGTTCCAGAACTCTCCCGTGAAGAAGAAGGAGCTTGCGCAGTTGATGGATCGCTGTGCACGCACCTACACAAAAGCCGAGTTGGCTCACATCCTGGATGCGACGAAGGACGCCGGTTTCAAGTACGCGACGAAGTCTGGTGTAACTATCGGTCTCCAGGACGTCACGACTCCGGCCAAGAAGCCACAGATCCTGGCCGAGCACGAGAAGCGGGCCGAGAAGGTCGAGTCGATGTTCCGTAAAGGTGTCATCACCGAGGACGAGCGTCGTCAGGAGCTGATCGAGATCTGGACCGAGGCGACCGAACGGGTCAAGGTCGAGATGGAAGCCAACTTCGACGAGCTCAACCCGATCTACATGATGGCCAACTCGGGTGCTCGAGGAAACATCCAGCAGATCCGACAGATCGCCGGAATGCGCGGCCTCGTGGCGAACCCACGAGGCGAGATCATCCCGCGGCCGATCCGTGCGAACTTCCGTGAAGGTCTAACGGTTCTCGAGTACTTCATCTCGACCCACGGTGCCCGAAAAGGTCTGGCCGACACGGCTCTGCGAACCGCAGACTCGGGTTACCTGACGCGACGTCTGGTCGACGTTGCTCAAGAGGTTCTGATCCGGATGGAGGAGTGCAGCACCGATCGAGGTATCCGTCTGGATGTCGAGGTCGAGCGCGCACATCTCAAGCAGAAGCTACAGAGCCGCATCTTGCTCGAGAACGCAGTCTCGCCGGATGGCGAGATCATCGTGGCCGCCGGCGAGGCCGTTACGGCCGAGATGGCAAGCCAGATCGACGAAGCCGGCGTGAAAGAGGTCGTCGTTCGTTCGGTGCTCACATGCGATGCGCGTTACGGCGTTTGCCAGAAGTGCTACGGCGTGTCGCTTGCCACCGGTCAGATGGCCGAGCTTGGCGAAGCGGTTGGCATCGTGGCAGCCCAGTCGATCGGCGAGCCTGGCACCCAGCTGACGATGCGTACGTTCCACACCGGTGGAGTTGCGGGTGAGGACATCACGCACGGTCTGCCGCGTGTGGTCGAGCTCTTCGAGGCTCGTACCCCGAAAGGAAAGGCCGAGATCGCTCGTGCATCGGGTCGTATCGAGATCCACGAGGACGAGCGGACGCGACAGATCGAGCTCATCCCGGACGACGGCGCCGAGGCCATCACGTACAAGGTCTCGCGTCGAGCTCGTCTGCGTTACCGGGACGGAGAGACGGTCGAGGCCGGAGACGCGATCACCGAGGGGTCCAAGGACCCCGACGAGATCCTCGAGATCCTCGGAACTCGGGACGTCCAGGTCTACCTGGTGCAAGAGGTACAGAGCGTGTACCGCAGCCAGGGTGTTCCGATCCACGACAAGCACATCGAGCTGATCGTTCGCCAGATGCTGCGGAAGGTCACGGTCATCGAGCCGGGTGACACGGAGTTCCTTCCCGGCGAGCTGGTCGACTCACGTTCCTTCGCGGAGACCAACGAGCAGATCGTGTCGAATGGTGGCGAGGCGGCAACCGCCCGTCCGATCCTGATGGGGATCACGAAGGCGTCTCTAGCGACCGAGTCGTGGCTATCCGCCGCGTCCTTCCAGGAGACGACACGTGTACTCACGGAAGCAGCGATCAAGGGCAAGTCGGATCCTCTCCTTGGACTCAAGGAGAACGTGATCATCGGCAAGCTGATCCCGGCCGGTACCGGCATGAGCCGATACCGCTCGATCCAGGTCAACACCCTGGGCGAGGGCGCCATCTCCGATGAGGAGGCCCGGGCGATGTTCGGGTTGCCTCCGCGAGAGGACGGCGCCGCGGAAGAAGCCGCTCGAGAGTTGCTTGGTGTCAGCGGTGTGCTGGCAGCGGTGGGTTCGGGCGACGGCGACGGGACTCCGGCGACGGATCCGCTGTCGATCGCCGAGGAGCCCTCGGCCGAAGCGGCTATGGGCGACGCCGGGGACGGCGAAGCTGCGGCCTTCGGAGATGTTGCCGGCAATACCGAGACGGCCCAGCTAGGCGAATCGGACGCTGGGGAGGACCGGTGGGCACAAGCTCTTTCCAGCGACGCTGAGGCCGGCGCTCCAGCGGCCGAAGCAGCAGCAGAGGAGGCGACGCCCGAGGGCGAGGGCTCGGCCGAGGCCGGGTCGGAGCCCGAGGAGCGAGTCTCCTAGCATCGAGGAACCAAAAAGGGGCCCCGGGGAAACCCGGGGCCTTCTCGAAGCGGGACGCAGACCGTTTGACCGCAGTAGTAGGGGGCCGTATCCTTGCCCGCCTGCGCCCCTGACGGGGGCGCTATCCGCGCCGAGCCCCAAGGCAGTGCGAGGGGACGGCTGGAGCGGATCGATCCACCTGCAGTAACCCGAGTTCGGTGAGCTTTGGTAGGCCCGGTTGCCCTGGGAACCGCTGAGGTTGGGGTAGATCGCCGAACGTCAGAGTCGCCGGGAGGACACGGCTCGTACCGAGCCTTCTATCTTCCGGACAGACCCTAAAAAGCGCCTCAGGCGCTGCATAGAGGTGAGGTATGCGCTCTGGTCTCGACCGGAGTGCAGAGCAATGCGGTTGAGAAAAACCGCGCGGAAGTCGGGCGGCCTAGGCCGGTCGACAGGGAATAAGGAGTGATTTTGCCGACGATCCAGCAACTGGTCCGTCAGGGTCGCCAGAGCAAGAAGGAGAAGTCGAAGTCGCCGGCCCTCAAGGGGTCGCCGCAGCGACGCGGCGTCTGCACGCGTGTGTACACGACCACGCCCAAGAAGCCGAACTCCGCCCTCCGCAAGGTTGCTCGTGTACGCCTCACCTCTGGTATCGAGATCACCGCTTACATCCCCGGCATCGGGCACAACCTCCAGGAACACTCGATCGTTCTCGTCAGAGGCGGTCGTGTGAAAGACCTTCCGGGCGTGCGCTACAAGATCATCCGTGCTGCCCTCGACACCTCGGGGGTCTCCAACCGGAGCCAGAGCCGGTCCAAGTACGGAACGAAGAAGGGCGGCGGCTGATGCCACGCAAAGGTCCCGCAACCCGCAGGGAGCTCCTTCCCGACCCGATCTACGAATCTCTCCTCGTCACTCAGATCGAGAACCGCATCATGACGCGCGGCAAGAGGACGTTGTCTGAAGGCATCGTCTACGACGCCTTGAAGAAGGTGGCCGACAAGTCCGGTAAGGACCCGTTGCCCATCCTCAAAAAGGCGATCGACAACATCAAGCCGTTGCTCGAGGTCCGCTCGCGGCGCGTCGGTGGCGCGACCTATCAGGTCCCCGTCGAGGTTCAGGCCCGTCGGGGAACCACACTGGCGATCCGCTGGATGGTGACGTTCGCTCGTAAGCGACGCGAGGGCACGATGGCCGATCGCCTGGCGGGCGAGATCCTCGACGCCTCCGGAGGAGTCGGTAACGCAGTGAAGCGACGCGAAGACATGCACAAGATGGCCGAGGCGAACAAGGCGTTCGCTCATTACCGCTGGTAACGGAGTAACTCATGGCAGAAGCAGCTGAGAAGCAGGATCAACAACAGAAACCGAGTCTGAAGGCCGTCAAAGGTGGCGGTCCTGCGATCCGCGAGTACCCGCTCAGCCATACCCGCAACATCGGGATCATGGCCCACATCGACGCGGGCAAGACCACCACGACCGAGCGGATCCTCTATTACACCGGAAAGACCTACAAGATCGGCGAGGTCCACGAGGGCGGCGCCGTCATGGATTGGATGGTTCAGGAGCAGGAGCGCGGCATCACGATCACCTCCGCCGCCACGACCTGCAACTGGAAGGGCTACTGGATCAACATCATCGACACTCCCGGCCACGTCGACTTCACCGTTGAGGTCGAGCGTTCGCTTCGAGTACTCGACGGTGCGGTTGCAGTGTTCGATGCCGTAGCCGGGGTCGAGCCCCAGACCGAAACGGTCTGGCGCCAGGCGGACCGTTACAACGTTCCCCGCATCTGCTTCGTCAACAAGATGGACCGGACCGGTGCAGACTTCTATCGAACGGTCTCCATGATCGAGGACCGGCTGAATGGGACCCCGGTCGTGATCCAGTTGCCGATCGGCAAAGAAGCCGACTTTCACGGCGTCGTCGACCTCGTCACGATGATCGCCCACTACTGGCCGTCCGAGGGAATGGGTGAGGAGTGGGAAGACCGCCCGATCCCCGAAGACATGAAGGCCGATGCGGACAAGTACCACCACGACCTGCTGGAAGCGCTTGCCGACCACGACGAAGAGATCATGGAGATCTACGTCGCTGAGGAAGAGCCAACCCCGGACCAGATCAAGAAAGCTCTACGACGCGGGACCCTGAGCGGCGAGATCACACCGGTCATATGTGGGTCGGCGTTCAAGAACAAGGCCGTTCAGCCGTTGCTGGATTCCATCTGTCTGTATCTGCCGAGCCCGCTCGACCTTCCGCCGATGAAGGCGATCCGCCCCGACTCGGGCGATCTCGTCGAGCGCAAGGCAGACGATCACGCGCCCTTCTCGGCTCTCGCATTCAAGATCATGAGCGACCCTTATGTGGGCCGCCTGACATACATGCGTGTGTATTCAGGGACCCTGAAGTCAGGCGACCACTTGGTCAACTCGACTCGCGACCGCAAGGAACGCATCGGTCGGTTGCTGCAGATGCACGCCAACCACCGTGAGGACAAAGACGCGGTCTTCGCCGGTGACATCGTGGCCGTCGTAGGTCTCAAGCAGACGCTGACCGGCGACACGATCTGCGATCCCACGGATCAGGTGTTGCTGGAGGAGATGACCTTCCCGGCCCCCGTGATCGACGTGGCGATCGAGCCGAAGTCGAAGGCCGACTCGGACAAGCTCGGCAACGGGCTGCAGCGTCTATCGGAGGAAGACCCGACGTTCCGGGTCCACACCGACGACGAAACCGGTCAGACGATCATCTCGGGCATGGGCGAGCTCCACCTCGAAGTCATCGTCGACCGTCTGATCCGCGAGTTCAACGTCGGCGCGAACGTCGGCAAGCCTCAAGTCGCTTACCGGGAGACGATCAAGAACCCGGTCGAGAAGGTCGAGGTTCGCTACGTCAAGCAGACCGGTGGTAAGGGTCAGTACGGGCACGTTGTCATCAATGCCGAACCAACAGGTCCCGGCGGCGGCTACGAGTTCGTCAACAAGATCACCGGTGGAAAGATCCCGACCGAATACATCCCGGCCGTCGATCAGGGAGTGCAGGAGGCGATGGCGTCCGGCGTCATGGCCGGCTACCCGGTCGTCGACATACGAGTGACGCTGACCGACGGGTCGTCGCATGACGTCGACTCATCGGAGATGGCGTTCAAGATCACCGGGTCGATGGCGATCAAGCAGGCCGCAAAGAAGGCTAAAGCCGTCCTGCTCGAGCCGATCTTCGACATCGAGGTCGTCACTCCCGAGGAGTACATGGGTGATGTGATCGGTGACCTCTCCGGGCGCAGAGGAAAGATCGAGACCATGGACCAGCGGGGTTCGGACCGGATCGTCAAGGCCCAGGTGCCGTTGGCCGAGATGTTCGGTTACGCAACCGACCTCAGGTCCAAGACGCAAGGTCGAGCCACCTACACGATGCAGTTCGCCAGTTACCAGGAAACGCCGCAATCGATTGCAGAAGAGATAGTCGCAACAGTCAGGGGCGAGTAACTCTCACCTGAGGAGGGAGAAGCGCGATGGGTAAGGCAAAGTTCGAGCGCAACAAGCCGCACGTGAACGTCGGAACCATGGGGCACATCGACCATGGAAAGACGACGCTGACCGCTGCGATCACCAAAGTGCTCTCCGAGAGCAACCCGAACACGGCATTCACCGCGTTCGACCAGATCGACAAGGCGCCGGAAGAGAAAGAGCGTGGCATCACCATCGCCATCGCCCACGTCGAGTACGAGACCGAGAACAGGCACTACGCCCACGTCGACATGCCCGGTCACGCCGACTACATCAAGAACATGATCACGGGGGCCGCCCAGATCGACGGCGCCATCCTCGT
>DASQLQ010000104.1:0-12298 GCA_035629935.1 Actinomycetota bacterium | reverse complement strand
CGATCCGTGGTCGCGCAGAGGACCGAAAGTGTGAAGGCGGCTCGATGCTTCTTCATCAGGATCGGCGTTGCCCATGCGTCGTGAGCCCCGCTGGCCATCAATCGTTCGATGACGAAGGGGAATAGCTCAGGCGCCATGTCGTCGATGTTGGTTTCCAACAGCACCACGTCGGAGCTGGCATGCGATTCCAGTCCTTCACCGATCATCACTCGCACCACGTTCGGCAGCTCATCGTCTTGATCGCCGGCCCCATAGCCGATCGAGTCCAGGATCATGTCCGGCATGTCTCCGAATCGGTGGCTAACGGCTTTGAGGAATGACGCGCCGGTCGGCGTTACGAGCTCCCGGCCCCCCCGAGAAACCAGGGGTAGTCCCTTCAGTATGTGAACGACCGCCGGGACCGGAACCGGCAAACGACCGTGAGCGCTCTCGACGAAACCCCCGCCCGTAGGAAGGGGCGAGGTCACGACGAGCTCCGGTTCGAGTGACAAGAGCGCCGCGCACGAACCGACAACGTCTATCAAGGCGTCGTCGCTGCCGGCTTCGTGCAGGTGCACGGTCTGGGCACTTGTCCCGTGAGCGGTTGCTTCGGCATCGACGAGGACGTCGAAGACTTTGTTGACGAGATCGCGGACGGCCGGGTCTAAGGGTGCTTCGGACAACAGAGCCGTGATCTCTGGAGAAGATCGCGTCCGAGCCTCAGTCGTCACGCGGGCCTTTGTCGCCCGGAGGCCATTCTTGTTCGCGGTTTCGAACGACAGGGAAGCATCGGACAATCCGAGGGCGTTCACGTTGTCGATCACGGCCTTCATGGATGCGCCGGCGTCAACGAGCCCCCCCAGGATCATGTCGCCCGCCGCGCCGGAGAAACAGTCGAAGTAGATGACCTTCATCGCTTGTTGAGCAACCTCAACGCGAATACCGCTGCTCCGAATCCGTTATCGATGTTCGTGACTGCGACCCCGGCTGCGCACGAGTTGAGCATCGCGAGGAGCGCGGCCAAGCCTTCGAACGAAGAGCCGTAGCCAACGCTGGTCGGCACGGCAACCACCGGAGCGCTTGTGATCCCCCCAACGATCGACGGCAACGCACCTTCCATCCCGGCGACCACCACGATCACATCTGCTGCATCCAATCGATCTCTAACAGCGAGCAGTCGGTGAAGTCCCGCAACCCCGACGTCGGTCAGCCGCTCGACCTTGGCCCCCAGAGACTCGGCGGTGATGGCTGCTTCTTCGGCAACAGGCAGATCCGACGTACCCGCCGTGACGACTGCGACCAGGCCTTCAACATGGAGGGCCGGTTCGGCACGAACGATCACCAGGCGAGCGATCGGGTGATGAACGGCTTGGGGGAAACGCTCGAGAAGCAGCCGAGCCTGCTCCTCGCTCGCGCGTGTGGCGAGCACCGGGCCCGTCGTGGACCCCATCAGTTCGGCAGCGATCGCCACGACCTGCTCGGGGGTCTTCCCTTCTGCGTAGATCGCCTCGGGGAGGCCCTGCCTGAGCTCCCGGTGGGTGTCGACCCGGGCGAACCCAAGATCGGAAAAGGGGAGATCACGGAGTGCTGCCAGTGCGGAGTCGACGGTCATCTCCCCATCGCGCACTGCGAGCAGAAGCTCTTCGACCTCGTTCGCGCGCATAGGTGCCAGTGTAGGATGCGCCACCGTGCCGGACCTCACTACCTCGCAGCAGACCCTTGCGCTCGCCATCGTGGCGGGCGTTGCACTTGTTGCCCTCATCGTGACCTTCTGGGTCGCGATCCGTCTCCGCAAGGTGAGGCGTGAATACCTGGTGTTGCGCGGCGAAGGCGGCGAGATCGATCTATTGCGCGCCGTCGGTAGAACGCGCAAGCAGCTGGATGTTCTCGATGGGCGAGTCGAGGATCTGGCTGCTCAGCAGGAACAAGCGTCGGCAGCCGGCCGCTTCGCTCTCCAACGTTTCCACATGGTCCGTTACGACGCGTTCGAGGATATGGGTGGGCGCCTTTCTTTCTCGGCGGCTTTGCTCGACGACCATGGAGACGGTGTGGTCATCACATCGATCAACGGTCGCACCGAGACGCGTACCTACGCCAAGCCGATCACGAACATGAAGTCCGAACACAACCTTTCGGATGAAGAGAGGGCGGCGATCGAGGGCGCCGCCGGGGGCCGCGACAGATCTGCGACTCCGGCGACGGCTTCCCGTTAGCGTCGTTCAATGATCGACCTCCGCCTTCTGCGGGAGGACCCCGACACCGTTGAGGCGGCTTATGAACGCCGTGGGGGTGTCGACGGTCTCGACCGGGTTATCGAGCTGGACGCGGCACATCGCAGCGCACTGGCCGAGGTCGAGAGGCTCCGCGCCGAGCAGAACCGGGCCCAGAAAGCCATCGGGCAGGCCGCGCCGGATGACCGTCAGGGTGCGATCCAGGAAGCGAAGAGAATCTCGGACACCCTGAAGGAGCTCGAACCGCAGCTCGAGAAGGTCGCTTCGGATGTCGAGCTCGCGGCCGCGCGCCTTCCGAATCTCCCCCACGAGTCCGTTCCCGACGGCCTGACCGAAAACGAGAACGTCGTTGAAAGGGAAGTGGGCGATCACCCCGAGTTCGACTTCCCGGCGAAGGAGCACGTGGAGCTGGGCGAGAGCTTAGGGATCTTCGACGCGGAGAGAGCGGTCAAGACCTCGGGAAGCCGTTTCGTCTACCTCACGGGTGCGGGTGTCATCCTCGAGCTTTCGCTCGTTCGGTTCGCGATCGACGTGTTGCAGAAGAAGGGGTTCACTCCCGTCGTAACCCCCGTGCTCGTGCGCGAGCACGCGATGTACGGCACCGGCTTCCTTCCTACGGAGGAGCACGAGTTCTATGTGGTGGAAAGGGACGAGCTCTATCTCACCGGGACTTCAGAGGTGCCACTCGCCGCGATGCATTCAGATGAGATGTTCGCGGCCCCCGCTCTACCCGCTCGCTATGCCGGGTTCTCTTCTTGTTTCCGTCGCGAGGCCGGTTCCTACGGGAAGGACACCAAGGGGCTCGTGCGAGTGCATCAATTCGACAAGGTCGAGCAGTTCTCATTCGCCCACCCGGACGAATCGTGGGACGAGTACGACGCGATCCGGGCGAACCAAGAAGAGATCCTGCAGGCACTCGAGATCCCCTACCGGGTCCTGGTCATGTGCGCGGGCGATCTTGGATCGTCAGCCGCGAAGAAGGTCGATCACGAAGCGTGGTTGCCCGGTGCTCAGCGGTATATGGAAGTGACATCCGCTACCAACGCCACCGACTATCAGGCGCGGCGGTTGCAGATAAGGGTGAAGGCCGAAGGCGGGAACCGTTATCTACACACGCTTAACGGGACTGCTTGTGCCGTGGGCCGGACGATCGTTGCCCTCCTCGAGAACCATCAACGGGCTGACGGAAGTGTTGCGATCCCCAAGGCGCTCCAGCCCTACACGGGCTTCGCCGAGCTCAAAGCCTGAAGATCTCAACCCGATTCGGTGCCTCGTTCAAGAGACGCGGCGGCAACATGCAATAGAACCGGGAGGCGTCGCCCTCGACATACGTCGGTGTAACGGCGGCAACCCTTCCATCCACCGTGACGGCGAGGAGCACGTTGTCCTCAGGTGTCCCTGGGATCGAGCCCTGCAGCAGCGACGGCACGATCGGGCTCGTGGCGCTCGCTCGATCGAAAGCTGCCGGGTAGGAGATGTCCGCAGGAACGGCTTCCATCGAGCGTGCCAGATCGTCGACGTGACGTCCGACCAGATCCTGTGCCCACCGGGGGCCGAGACGGAAGAGATCGAGTGAGCCCCTTCGTTGCCCGAAGGTCGAGTACTTCCTGCGCACCGCCAGATACTTCTCCGATCCGTCGCTCTTCATAGGCAGGCCGGCGACGGATCGATCTGGTCTCTTGGAGCGTCGATCGAATACCGAGACACCTTCGAGCCCCCGCCACTTCAACCTCAGTCCGAGCACGTCGGCGATCGTCGGCGCGATGTCGGTGAGTTGAACCGGCCTGTCGCTGATCCAGCCTCGTCGCTGGTGCGGTTTCTTGAAGAAGAAGGGAACGGCCGCCAATTCACCTACGGTTTCGGGCGTTGGCATTCGTTTCGGTTGACCACGCTCGAACGCGATCCCATGATCGGCGACAACGACCATGGTTGTTCCCTCGTAGATCCCGGCTCGCTCGAGACGATCGAGAAGAGTGCCCAGCAAGAGATCGGTGAAGCGAAGCTGGAGCAGGTGTCGCTGAAGGGCTTGCGCCGTCAGCCACCATTCGTCCGACCAACCCTTGCCCCGACCATCCGAGTCGTATTGACCGGGAAGTGTCTCTCCAGCGAGGTATCGCCGTCCGTCGGGGAGATACGCCCATGGTTGGTGAGGCAGGACGAAATGAGCGAAGAGGAAGCGCGGCTCCGTTGCGCCCTGCGTGGCCGACCCGAGTGAAAGGTATTTACGACCACGATCTCCTTTAGAGAACACGGGGAATCGATGTCTTAGAGGATCGTCGGTACGCGCTTGGGGCATCGGGCTGCAGGTCGTGGGCGGACACATGCGCGGGAACGGCTGCGTCGTGTAGACGCGATGCGTGGGGGCCAGCAGTGTGAAGAGATTGTCCGGGAGGAAACTCGATTCTTGCAGGCGTTCGCTGGGGAGCGAGCCGGTGAGGATCGATGGGATGACATCGTGGGTGAACGTGCCCGGGGAAGTTGCATTGCGGAACCAGGTCGAATCCCTTTGCAGTCGGGCGAAGTTCGGGAAGAGCTTGGAGTCGATATTCCCGTCGGGTCTCATCAGCGAAGCGACCGGAAGCTCGTCGAAGACGAGCAGGACCACCGTCGACCGCGCCTTGCCCGGCCTGGCCTCTCGGACTGCGCCGCAGGCAATCAGCCCGACCGCGAGCAATCCGGCGATAGGTCTCACCCATGTCTTCACACATAGGAGACGCACGGGGAGCCCGGAACGCTGCTTCGGTCCCGGTACGCTTTGGGTGGAGGGCTACGGTAACTGGTAACCGAACGGTCTTGAAAACCGTCGTCCGAAAGGACTTGGGGGTTCGAGTCCCCCGCCCTCCGCATAGTTCGGGATGAGACGTGGTCGTTCGGTACCACTTCTTGTGTTCCGAATACAAGTTCTCGTTCACGAGCGCGCTTTTGACATTCCGTGACATTCCTTAGGTCCTGAAATGTGAGATCGGTCGAAAGACCGTTCAGTCTCATCCCGATCGCTACCACGCAAGGCCCCAATTGCGACCAGCACCAAAGAAGGGTTGGATGGAGCGATGAAAGACAGGGCCGATCTCTTGAATCGAGCTGGGCCTTGGTTTCTCGTTATCGGCGCAGTCGCCTTCGGACTCTTCTGGGAAGCCGCGCTCCTTTCAGACGCCGATATCCCAGTGGCGATCGCGCTGGGAGTTCACGGGATCTCGATAGTCACGATCGCGATTGGCCTGATCCATCTCCAACGTTCAGCCTCGACGGATGGATCGGCCATCGGTTGGGTCGGAGTTGCCCTGAGCATCGCTGGTACAGCAGCATCGTTTCTTCTACTCGCGGTGGGGCTGATCCTGGTCGCGATTTCGCTATTGCGAGCCCGAGAGTGGCGTGACGTCTCGACACTTCTCATCGTCGGATCGATCGCCCTCCTGATCTCGTATCTCCTCGGAGCCCGCGTAGGGACCGAAGACGCGGCGGAACCGTCGTTAGTGGCGGGGATCTTTTTCGGCGGAGCGACCTTGTTGATCTCGCTCGGTCTCCTCCTCATCGGCGTCAAGCAACTAAGCGCATCGCCGTCTGAAGCATCGTCTCATTGACATTCTGGTGACATTCCTTCTCAGGGACCTATCGGGATAGCTCGTGTCCAATCGTGCTGACATCCAGTCTCGAGTTGGCGACTCAGGCGGGGATCAACCGGTTCATGATCAAGAGGGGTCAACCTGCTCGGCCTTGAAAACCGTCGTCCGCAAGGACTTGTGGGTTCGAGTCCCACGCCCTCCGCTAGAGAGGCACGAAACGTAACGTCGAGGGACGAGCGCTTGTCCTTTGGAAACAACGTTCGACTCACCAAAGTCGATGTTGCCATTCCATGCCATTCCACGATCTGCACAAACGCGGAGATCTTCTAAAGACCGTTCGCGCTCTCATCATTTCGTCCCGAACGGTCCGTCCTGTGGCGGCAATCCCGAGCTAATGGTTGTTCTTGTCGCGACCGAAAGCGGTCAACCAACACTCGTCGAGGATGAGTTCGCTCGCTCCCGCGGATGAGGCTCGATTTCGTTTCCACGGCCGACGAGCTATGCAACACTGCCTAACGTCACAAGGCCCTTCGGATGTCGCACGAAAGGAAGAGGTCATGGCCGTTGCAGGACTCGCCTCCAGACGCTTCGGACGGGCCGCGGCGAACGCCGCCTCCCGCCCCCAGGTACCGCGTCGCGCGCAAATGGTCACTATGTTGTTGGGCCTGTGGACGATGTTCGGGGTCTTCCTGGACGGGTGGGCGCACAGCACGATCATCGACACGCTCGAGGGGTTTTTCACCCCGTGGCACGCGGTCCTGTATTCGGGCTTCACCGCCACCGCGGTCTGGGTGAGTTACCAAGCGACCCGCTTCCAGGTGAAAGGAAGCTTCGATGCGGCGAAGATTCCGACCGGCTATGGGCTTGCGCTGATCGGCGTGGCGATATTCGGAGCGAACGCGGTAGGGGACGCGATCTGGCACACGGTCTTCGGGATCGAAGAGGGGGCCGAGAGCCTATTGAGCCCGACGCACCTCGGGCTGTTCGTCGGGATGTCCTTGATCCTCACGGCACCGTTGCGCGCGGCTTGGCACAGTGACACAGCCTCGGCACCGTCGTTTCGTTCCTTCCTGCCTGCGCTGCTGTCGCTGGCGCTGACCACAGCGGGCATCGCGTTCTTCCTGATGTATCTGTCCCCGCTCAACGAGCAATGGGCGCGTGCCGACTGGCAGGCGTGGGCCGGCAGGGTCGGCGAAGACATGATCAAGACCACGCAGGAACATGGCGTCGGCGGCATCCTCGCGAGCACTGTCATCCTGCTAGCACCCCTTCTCGTGGCGCTACGCCGGTGGGAGCTTCCGTTCGGTAGCGTCACGTTCGTCGCGACGATCGTCGGGGTCGGGCTGATCGCGATAGAGGGGTTCATCGGGGTCGCGCTCGTTCTTTCTTACGTGCTCGGTGGGCTCGCGGCCGACGCCGCCGCGCGGCGACTGCGACCGGGTCCGGACAACGTTATCGGTTTCCGTGTGTTCGCTGCAGCCGTCCCCGCGTTCGTGTGGTCCCTGTACTTCGGGGTGATGCAGGTCGCGTACGGCGTTGGGTGGGTCGTCGAGTTCTGGGCCGGCGCGATCGTCCTCTCCAGCATCCTCGGTTTCGCGCTTGCCTACGTGATGACGCTGCCGGCGGCGCCCCGTGTGCCTGGTGCTGCCGGCCGGCAGGGGGCATCGTCGTCCACACTTCAGAAGTAACCCTGTCGGACGCGGCGCTCTTTGTAGCCATGGGAGCTACGGCGGGTGGCCAACGCCTAGCGGCAATTCCATTCTGTTGCCATTCCTTTCTGGAACTCTGGAGGGATGACGGGGAATGGATCGAGGTAGCTTCGGGCGCCGAGACTCCTGATAAAGCGTCATAGGAGGAGATTCGAAGCTAGAACGCGGGCTTGAAAACCGTCGTCCGAAAGGACTTGGGGGGTTCGAGTCCCCCGCCCTCCGCTGAAGAGGGACGTTCTCAGCCTCATCTATTTCTTTGGGTCATTCAGCCACATCTACTTCGGCCTTGCAAAGCCGGGGTCATATCGCGACTTCTCGCGATGGGCTCCACCGCTTAATGAGGCGGCGCGAGAGCTCTGGTACGTGTGGCTCCTACCGCGGGCCGATGTTCTCGCTTTGGTCATCGCAGCCTTCGAGATCACAGTCGGAGTCCTGATCCTGCGGGGCGGGAGCGCGACCAGGTTGGGACTGGTGGGCGCTCTGGGATTCCAGTCGCGCGGGCGGTGATGTTTGGGATGTGGCCCTACACGATCCCGATGATCCTATTGATCACGTGGCTTGCGTATCAGTTTCGGCCCCTGCTTCAACTTAAGAGCGGTTCACGCCTGTTTAGTCAAGCCAGAGCTGTACACGTTCCTCGATAGATGCTCTTCTCAGCTCGAGCGAACCGACATGCATCTTTCCCAAGATGTCACTTACACCGTAAGCAGTTCGTATCGGTATCTCACGCATCTGGGGCCCCACGTTCCTTTGCGCATAGGATGGACCAGCAACGAATTGAGTTGCCGCGCACTTACACCGTAAGACTTGGACCGCGTACGTAATGCGCAGGATGCCCGAGAAGTGATCCGTGTAGATGCAGGAATTTGGCCTACGTCGCGGAATGGTTTCGAAGGGGATTTCATTTCCGGGCGGAGTGACAGTCAGCGGGTGAGATCTTGGAAGAACGGCAGATTTCTGCGTCCATTGAAATGAGCTGGGTGGCCGGGACCCATTCAGACTTCTCCGCGCTTTTGTGCGACGCGCTATCAGGCTCTCCGTTGCCGATCTTCTTCAAGCGGACCGACGGCACCTACCTCTACGTCAACGATGCCTATATCGCGGCAGCAGGTCTGGAGCGGGATCACATCGTGGGTCACACGGACTACGAGATCTATCCATCTGAGACCTCAAAGCTGTACCGAGCAAACGATGCGTTGACGATGGAGCGCAGAGCTCCCCTCCAAGCGGAGGAATTCCTCCAAGTGAACGACCAGCTGCGGTGGTTCAGCGTTGTCAAGTTCCCCTTGTGCGACTCGCGTGGCGGGGTGCAAGGAACGTTTGGGCTATCGATCGAGATAACCGACAAGGTTTGGTCGTGTAAGGCAGGTCCTCAGGTGGCTTTCGATAGAAACCAAACGGGCCGTCGCGACGAGCCGCCGGCCAACACCGATGAGGAGTCACGTGCCTCGGACCACGCCCTGTTGGACGCCATCGAGGCTGTCAAGGAGGCGGAGAAAGCCCTACGCGTTGCGATGGAGCAGACAACCAAGTCGGCACAAGACGCCGCCGCGCAATCCATCGAAGGCAAAGGACTACCGGACCTCGTTGAAGGTGATCTCTGGCGTCGAGGCAGCGAGATCCGCGAACAGGCCGCGAGCGCGATAGCACAGTACGAGCATGCGCTCATGATCCTTCGGTTGACGATGATCCGTGGGCTGGTCGACGACCACGGGATGACGTTCGCAGAGGTCGGACGCCGGATGGGGATCTCCCGCCAGTTGGTGGCCCGCCTCTATAAGTCCTAGACAGGCCATCTTGCCCACTCTTTCAGGGCCAGAAGCAACTAACCTCCTCCGATGTTTACCGCGACGATCTGTGCATGAGCACACCAGGAGACCTACCGGAGGACGTTGAAGCTTTCCTTCGCCGAGCCGATGGCGCCTTGGCCGAGCTGGTTGAATCCGCGCAGATAGGAATCGCGTACCTAACGCTCGAATGCCGATTCAGTCGGGCGAACGATCGTTTCTGTCAGCTGACCGGCTTCGACGAGGCCGAACTGATGGGCTCCGAGTTGAGTGCGTTGTTGCCGCCTGAGGATGCCGGAGCCTGTTCGGATCTGCACCAGCTGGTGGGGGGTTCGATCTCCGATTACTCAACCGCGTATCGATTTGTCCGGAAGGACCGGTCTATCTTGGAGCTTCAGGCATCCGCGAAGCTCGTTCGCGGGACCACTCAAGCCCCCGCATTTGTGGTTTTGGTGGTCGAGGCGTCACCTACCCCGTAGCCCTTCAGGGGGCCATCCGGCCCGCTTGATTAGGGCCGTTAAGGGCCTTGGCGCAACCCCCAGTTTCTTCCTCAAGCTGGGTTCATGACAACGGCAGGACTTCGACACGGTCTCGCCTCACCCCAGCCGGGTACCCCGGCCGGACAGCAGATACGGGTGCTGCTTATTGACGACGAGATCCTGGTGCGCCAAGCGCTCTCGAGGCTCGTCGATCATCAGCACGATCTGGAGCTTGTGGGTGCGGCCGCCGACCCTCGCGAGGGCGGGCGACTGGCGGCGTGGACTCAACCAGACGTTGTTGTCGTGGACGTGAACATGCCTAACGGTGGCGGCCTACAGGCTCTCCACGAGATCGCTGCCGTAGCTCCTTCTGCCACAGCCGTCGCTCTTTCGGCCTACACGGATCCCGGAACCGTCGTTGCGATGATGTGTGCGGGTGCGGTCGGCTATGTGGTCAAGGAAGACCCTCCCTCGACGATCCTGGAAGCGATCCGCGACGCGGCGCTCGGTCATGGCGGTATCTCTGCAGCCGTGGGGGGTCACTCGATGGACGCCCTCGCCGAAGCGCTGGGGGTTCATGGCCAAGGTGAGGTCTCGGAGTTAGAGAAGAGGCAACGGATCGAGCAGGTCCTCACCAATCGGCGGGCGCTGCCTGTTTTCCAACCGATCGTGCATCTGGGGTCCGGGAGGGTCGTGGGGGCGGAGGGTTTGTCCCGGTTTGAGGACCACCGCGAGCGCTCGCCGGAGGAGTGGTTCAAGGAAGCCCATGACCTGGGCCGGGGACCGGAGCTGGAGATGCAGTCAGCTCTCGCCGTGCTGGAAGCGGCCGAACAACTTCCGAGCGGGTGGTTCGTTTCGGTCAACCTCTCACCCGAGGCGATGCTGGACTGTGACATCGCCGCGTTGACGGCCGTCGCCGGCGGGCGGGCACTGGTGGTCGAGATGACTCAGCATTCTCCCGTTGGGGATTACGCGGTCTTAGAGGAATCCGTCCGGGACTTGCGGAGTGCGGGAGCCCGGTTGGCGATCGATGATGTCGGCGCCGAGTTCGATTCGCTGAGACAGGTTCTTCGGTTTGCGCCCGAGCTGGTCAAGCTCGACCAAAGCCTGGCTCGCAGTATCGATGTTGATCGTAGCAAGCGCGAGCTGGCCGGTTCACTCATCGAGCTCGCTCGTAACACGGGCTCGCTCGTCGTCGCCGAGGGCATCGAGTCGTCCACTGAGCTGGCCTCCCTGCGTTCTATGGGTGCGTGCTACGGCCAGGGTTTCTTTTGGAACTATCCCGCCTCGGCGGGTGAGATAGCTGCTGGTTGGAAGGGAGACGAAGATGGATCGAGTCGTTTCTAAGCGCGCCCTCGCATATCTGGGCGCCGGGTTGGCTGCTGCCGCCGTGTACGCGGTCATACCGGGGGAGAGCCAGAGATTCGCGTATCCCGTCTTCCCACTGGCGGCATCGATCGCGACGGGATTGCGCGCCCGCACCGCGTCTACTCATCGGGCTAGCTGGTGGATGTTGGCAGTCGCGTTCTTGCTGTTCGCGTGCGCGGACGTTTTGTACGAGGTCATCGCCTACACGTCGTTCCCCGGCCCACCCGACGTCTGTTTCCTCGCTGGGTTCGCCGTACTCACGGTCGCTGCATTCCGTTTCCGTGAACTGATCCAGACATACACGGCCGAGCGATCGCTCGACACGCTGATCGCCGGGACCGGCGCCGCTTTGGTCGTCTGGATCGTGTGGGTCGAACCCGCCGCGACGGCGGTACAGGCATCGCCAGGGGCGGCGGCTCTAGCTCTGGGTTACCCGGTGCTGGATCTCATGGTGCTCACGCTTCTGGTGAGCGGCGGTCCGCTGCGTGGTTCTCGGGCATGGCTGATCGCGGGAACGGTCGGGTACCTGGTTGGTGACACCTGGTGGTCGGTTGTGTCTCTCAAAGGGACCTATGAGACCGGCATCTGGCCCGACGCCATGTGGTTGTGGGCATACATCGCATGGGGGGCCGCCGCTCTTGACCGGACACGGCCAGGGCGATGGGATCCCCAGCCGTTTGCGGTCCGGGCGCGTTTCATATTGATCGGGTCCCTTGGTCTTCCCACAGTGGCCTTGGCGTTCCACGAGATCCGGTACCAGCGGCTCCCCGAATCGAGCGTTCTGATCATGGCCTTCGTACTCGGTGGGCTGGTGTTGGTGCGCTTGCAGCTCGCCCAACGGCGGGAATGGCAGGCGAACCGTCAGCGAGAACAGAGTTTCGACGCCCTCAAGAAGAGTCTCGAGCGCGAGGGACATGCCGTCGATGCCGTGCTGGTCCTGGAACAAAGGAACCGCTCCATCCTCGATTCGGCCGGCGAAGGCATCATCGGTACGAACCGCGACGGGATCACCACGTTCGCAAACCCCGCTGCCGCTGCCATGTTGGGACGAACCGTCGAGGAGCTGACGGGCCACAAGCTTTCCGAGGTGATCCGCCGTGTCCATACCGACGGAGCCCCACAAGATCACAGTGACCCGCAGATCATGGACATGATCGCCCAAGGTCATGACTGGCATACCGA
>DASQLQ010000103.1:0-2391 GCA_035629935.1 Actinomycetota bacterium | reverse complement strand
GAACTAGCTACTCGCAGTTCTCGTCCTCTTCGGCGTTGCGACAGTCGTCGTCACCCGCGCCTCCGTCGACGAGGTCACTCCCCGTGCCACCGTCAAGTGAATCGTTACCATCGTCACCTTGCAGAACGTCGTTACCCGTTCCCGCATTGACCGTGTCATCTCCGGCGCCGGCGAAGAAGCCATTGTGACCTGAGTTCCCGGTTAGTACGTCATTGAACGCAGAACCCTCGACGCCCTCGATGTCTGCCAGAGCATCGTTGCCATCGCCGGTCGCGACTCCTGTTTCGAGGTTCACATTGACGGCTGTTGCCGATTTAACGAACGTCACCAGGTCTTGCGAGCCCGGTCCCCCGCTGAATGAATCGTCACCGAGGCCACCACGAAGCAGGTCGTCGCCGTCCTCGCCCAAGAGGATGTCGTTTCCGTCACCACCATCGAGGTCGTCGGAACCAGAACCGCCCTTGAGCGTGTCGTCGTGCGGCGAGCCGATGGCGCCCTCGATCAAGCCGAAGTTGTCAGTTCCCGCACCGGTCGCCTGTTGCGCTCCCATGTCGATCGACACAGCGCTGACGGCGTCGATGTAGGCGATCGTGTCAAAGCCATCCGAGCCGTTGACGGAGTCGTTGCCCGCTCCTGGGAGAAGCACGTCATCGCCGGCTCCTCCGGTGAGGGTGTCGTGGTCCTCCATCCCATACAGGGTGTCGTTCCCCTGGCCCCCGCAGATGAGATCGGTCGAGCCGAAGCCGTAGATCACATCGTCTCCACCTAACCCAACGATCACGTCGGTTTCACCGGTGCCCCGGATCGTGTCGGGACCCTTCGTTCCGACCTCGGTGGCCTTGAGACCACCACACCTACGACCCTTGCCTTTGGCCGCGCTGCTTACCGGGATCACCGAGACCATCACTAGGCCAGCGATGAGCGCGACGAATAACGAACGACGAACGAGAATCGACACTGAAGCCCTCCTAAAGAACCCGCCAAAAAATGGATGCCGCCGCGCCCAGGATAGGCGTTTCTCGGCTTCGCCGCGGGGGCCCCTGCCCCCGCGTTCGCAGGCCTGCTCCCTGCCTATGATGGCTGGATGAGCCCTACGCAGCGTTCAGACCCTCCCGACCCCCTGAACACCAGGCGGAACCTCGATACCGGCTCTGGGTCCCTGGGCTACTACAGCCTCGCTGCGCTGGAAGAAGCAGGGATGGCACAGCTCGATCTGATCCCCAACACGATCAAGATCCTGCTCGAGAACCTGCTGCGAACCGCCGGGACCAAATACGCCGAGGAGGAAGTCGTCTCCTGGCTCGCCATGTGGGGTCAGAAGCCTCTGGAGGAACGGGAGTTCCCGTTCGCGCCTGCCCGAGTGATCCTCCAGGACTTCACCGGGGTACCCGCCGTGGTCGATCTTGCAGCCATGAGAGCCGCTATCGAGAGGGAGGGAGGGGATCCCGAGAAGGTCGATCCCCTCGTCCCGGTCGACCTAGTGGTCGACCACTCGGTGCAGGTCGATGCGTTCGCCAATCGCTTCGCATTCAAGTTCAACGTCGACCGGGAGTACGAGCGCAATGCAGAGCGTTATTCGCTCCTGAAATGGGCGCAACAGGCGTTCGCAGGCTTCCGCGTCGTGCCACCGGGGATGGGGATCGTGCATCAAGTGAACCTCGAGCACCTCGGCCAGGTCGTTCGAACGAACACTGAGAACCAGGGCCCCGTCGCCATCCCCGACACACTGGTGGGGACCGACTCCCACACACCGATGATCAATGGGCTCGGGGTTCTCGGTTGGGGCGTAGGTGGCATCGAGGCTGAGGCTGCGTTGCTGGGCCAACCCCTCCCCCTCGTTACTCCACAGGTCGTTGGTTTCCGTTTCTCGGGCGCGCTCGAAACCGGCGTTACCGCGACCGACCTCGTCTTGACCGTCACGGAAACGCTGCGCAAGCACGGCGTCGTAGGGAAGTTCGTCGAGTTCTACGGCGATGGCTTGTCGAACCTCACCGTTGCCGATCGCGCCACCCTCTCGAACATGTCGCCGGAGTTCGGCGCCACGGCCTCGCTGTTCCCCATCGACGAGCAGACCCTCACCTACATGCGACTAACGGGCCGGGGGGCCGAGCAGATCGATCTGGTCGAGCGGTACGCGAAGGCACAGGGCATGTTCCGTACCAACGAGACGCGCGACCCCGAGTTCACCCAGACGCTCGAGTTGGATCTGACGCAGGTGAGACCGAGCGTTGCAGGGCCCCGGCGTCCCCAGGATCGAGTGACGCTGGACCACGTGTGGAAAAGCTTCACGGACATCTATTCGGATGAAGTCAAAGACAACAACGGTGTTGACGTCGGCCTCGGTCGATTCTTCAGCGAAGGCGGACATCTCGAGACACCTCACGTCCCCGA
>DASQLQ010000102.1:0-4966 GCA_035629935.1 Actinomycetota bacterium | reverse complement strand
GATTCGCGCCCCCGGCAGGATTCGAACCTGCGACACACGGTTTAGGAAACCGATGCTCTATCCCCTGAGCTACGGGGGCTCTAATCGCCGATTATGAACGGCACGCGCTTGGTCTTCACGGTCCCCGACCGAGCGCCGTCGAAGAGTGCGCGTGCAGAGTAGGAACCGGGACCTGCTCGCACGCCCCGGCCCTCACAGTTCTCCGGCGTCCTTCGCTGTCCCCAACGGAAGCGGTAGACCTCACGGTGATCCGCTGCCCACTCCTGTTCTTCGATCGCTTGCGTGTAGGCCTGGCACGAGTCGTCTCTGACGACGCCCTCATCGTTCAGGATCTCGAAGGTCGCCTTCCGTCCGTTGGGGAACACGACCCTGCAGGGTTCGCCGGAGATGTTCTTGACGATGAAACGCATCTTCACCGGTTCGCCCGGCGGATAGCTCTTGCGATCCAGCGACAGCTTCATCGAGAGATCTTCCCGGGTACAGCGTTGGGACTTGGCTTCCGCCGAGACGGGGAACAGGAGAAGCCCGGTCAGGGCGATAAGCGCCAGGCTCGTAGACACACGCATAACTACAAGGTAGCGCAGGGGCAATAGCCTTCCTATCGATGACCGAGCGACTGGTGGTGATCGGCGGAGACGCGGCGGGGATGAGCGCCGCCTCCCAGGCCCGCAAAAGGCGAGGGCCGGAAGATCTCGAGATCGTCGCTTTCGAGCGAGGGAACTTCACCTCGTACTCCGCTTGCGGGATCCCTTACTACCTCGGCGATGTCGTCGAGGATTTCGATGACCTCATCGTTCGCTCCCCAGAGAAGTTCAGAGACAAACAACAGATCGACGCGCGCGTTCGTCATGAAGTAGTTGCCATCGATCTTGACGCGCGGAGCGTCACGGTGCGAAACCTGGCGAGTAAGTCGGAATCGATCGAGGGCTTCGATCACCTGGTGGTGGCAACAGGAGGCAAGCCGGTGCGGCCCCCGTTGGATGGGGTCGAAGCACGAGGCATCTTCGGGGTTCAGACGCTCGACGACGCGGTTGCGATCGAGAAGTTTCTCCAGAACGAGAAGCCAAAGCATGCCGTCGTGATCGGCGGCGGTTACATCGGGCTCGAGATGGCTGAGGCCTTCCAGTTGCGTGGACTCGATGTTGCGCTCGTCGAGCGCTCACCGCAGCCGATGGTCACGCTCGACCCCGACATCGGGGAGCTCGTTGCCGAGGCGATGCGTGGCTTGGGGGTTCATCTCTACTCGTCCGAGCCCGTCACGGGCTTCGAAGCGAAGGACGGCCGTGTCGCGGGGGTAGTAACGGACGCTCGAACCCTTCACGCAGACATCGTTGTCCTCGGACTCAGCACACGCCCGAACGTCGAGCTTGCTCGAACGGCCGGCATCCCGATCGGGGAATCGGGCGGAGTCAAAGTCGATCAACGGCTGCAGACCGAGATCGAAGGCGTGTGGTCCGCCGGGGATTGCGCAGAGAAGATCAACCGTGTCTCGGGTAAGCCGGTGGCAATCGCACTGGGAACCCACGCGAACAAGGAAGGCCGGATCGCGGGGATCAACATCGGTGGCGGATACGCAACCTTCCCGGGCGTTCTGGGAACGGCAACCTCGAAGGTTTGTGGTTACGAGGTCGCGCGCACGGGATTGAACAGCGAAGAGGCGCGGGATGCCGGATTCGAGTTCACGACGGCCACATCCGAGTCGACCACGCGTGCCGGCTACTTCCCGGGAACTTCTCCGATCACGACGAAACTCGTCGTCGAACAGCGATCCGGCCGCCTCCTGGGCGCGCAGATCTTCGGCAAGGAAGGCGCCGCCAAACGGATCGACGGACTCGCTATGGCGTTGTGGAACGAGATGACCGTCGACGCCATCGTGAATGTGGATCTTTCTTACGCTCCACCATTCGCTCCCGTGTGGGATCCGGTCCTGATCGCCGCCCGAAAGGCATGGGACAAGGTCCAACTAGAGCTGGCGGACCTCAGGTGAATGAACTCGTAAGCCTGGCTGAGGAAGCGGCGACGAGAGCAGGCGAGATCCTCCTCGAACACTTCGCAGGAAGCATCGCCGGTCTGGACACAAAGACATCACCGACGGATCCGGTGAGCGATGCCGACCGCGCGTCGGAAGCGTTCCTGCTCGACTTCATCGCCGCCAAGCGACCGGGCGACGGAGTCATCGCGGAGGAGGGTGGCGAGGAGAGTTCCGAGTCGGGACTGACCTGGGTGTTGGATCCGCTGGACGGCACCGTGAATTTTCTCTACCGGATCCCCACCTGGTGCGTGAGCATCGCGATCGATGACGGTTCGGGCACGATCGTCGGGGTCATCCACGATCCGAACCGCAAAGAGACATTCAGCGCGATCAAGGGCCGCGGCGCCACCTTGGATGGAACCGCTATCCATGTGAGCGAGCAGAAGGATCTGAGCCGCGCGCTGATAGGGACGGGGTTCTCTTATGAGTCGGAAGCGAGAGAGGTGCAGGCTGAGATAGTGGGGCGTGTGGTGCCGGCGGCGCGAGACATCAGACGCGGCGGGTCTGCTGCGATCGACCTCGCATCGCTGGCGTGCGGACGGCTGGATGGGTTCTTCGAGGCACCGATGGAACGCTGGGACAAGGCCGCGGGGGTCCTCATCGCACGCGAGGCGGGGGCGAAGGTGACCGAGCTTCCCCCTCCGATCGATGGGCTGCCCCCCGGGGTGATCGGCGCGAATCCGACGTTGCACCAAGCACTCGCTCGGTTGCTACTAGCCTAGGGCGATGGCCGAATTCCACATAGCTCACCCCGCCGTCACCGGCTATCTGGAAACGCTAGCCGCCGTCGACGACGAGCAGGTGCTTCTCGAGATGGAAGCGCTGGCGAAGGAGAACGGATTCCCGATCGTCGGTCGCCTTTGCGGGCGCATGCTGGAGATGCTTGCTCGATCGGTATCCGCGAAGCGCGTGTTCGAGCTGGGCTCCGGCTACGGCTACTCCGCTTACTGGTTCTCCCGTGCCACGGGAGGAGATGGCGAGATCCATCTGACCGACGGTGATCCGGACAATGAGCCGAAGGCGATCGACTTCCTTACGCGCGCCGGGTTGGCGAAGCCGATCACGTATCACGTGGGCGATGCATTGACCTCTCTCGAACAGGTGGATGGAGAGTTTGACGTCGTCTACTGCGATATCGACAAGGACGGTTACCCAGATGCGTGGAAGAAGGGCAAGGAGCGCGTCCGCGTCGGCGGCTATTACATCTGCGACAACATGCTGTGGTCCGGCCGCGTGACCGGCGAATCGCCCATCCCCGACGTGCGGCCGGGATGGACCGAGGCCATCGCCGAGACGAATCGGATGATCGCCGAGGACCCGAACTTCAGAGAAACCATCGTGCCCTTGCGGGATGGAGTGGTAGCAGCGCTGCGCATCGCCTGAAATACCGCAGGTGGGAGCATTGTTTAAGTGGACGTGCAGATGAGGAGTTGCGATGCCGCCTAGGAGCCATCATTGGATGGGGGCCGAGGCCCCCGAGAATCCCGCGAGGCCCGGCACCTTCCGCCGCATAGCTCGTACGTTCCGGCCATACCGCAAGAGGATCTATCTCGTAGCCGTCCTGATCCTGCTCATCTCTGGGTTGGGGTTGATCAACCCCCTGATGATCAAAGTGGCGTTCGAAACGCTGCTGGGCGACGGTCCCCCCGACGAGTTGATGCAGAAGCTGATCCTCGTCGTCGCGGTGATGGTCACTACGCCGATCATCACCGGCGCGATCGGGCTGTGGCAGACCTATACGAACAACAGTGTCGGGCAGCACGTGATGCAGGACCTGCGCAACTCTCTTTACGCCCACCTGCAGCACATGCCCCTGCGGTTCTTCACCTCCACTCGGACCGGCGAGATCCAGTCGCGCTTGTCCAACGATGTTCAAGGAGTGCAGGGAGTTCTGACCGATACGGCGTCGAGCATCTTCTCCAACGTCGCGACGGCGATCTCCACCATCGTCGTTATGGCGATCCTCAGCTGGGAGATGACGGTGATGTCGCTCGCGATCCTGCCGTTCTTCCTGTGGCTGTCCCGCAAGGTCGGGAAAGTGCGCCGAGAGATCTCGGGCGAGACGCAGGAGTCGCTCGCAGACCTGACCGCACACATGCAGGAGACCCTGTCCGTCTCGGGGATCTTGTTGTCGAAGGCTTTCGGACGTCAGCGTTACGAGATCGACCGGTTCCGCAAACAGAATCAACGACTATCAGATTTAGAGATCCGCAGATCGATGATCGGTCGCGGTTTCTTCGCGTTGATCCAAGTGTTCTTCTCGATCACGCCGGCGTTCGTCTACTTGGTCGGCGGCTGGTTGCTGTTCCGCGGATCCATCGATCAGACACCCGAACAGTTGGTCGCGACGATCGCCGCGTTCACCACGTTGCAATCGCGATTGTTCTTCCCGATGGGGCAGTTGCTGAATGTGAACGTCGAGATCCAGAGCGCGCTAGCCCTTTTCGACCGCATCTTCGAGTACCTCGATCTCGAACACGAGATCGTCGACCGAGACGGAGCCCTCGAGCTCGTGTCCTCCGAAGTCAGAGGAAAGGTCGACTTCGACGACGTCTTCTTCCGATACGACCGTCCGTTGCCCTCGGACGACGAGAGCCCGCGCTACTGGACGATCGGTGGCGTGACATTCACGGCAACTCCGGGCGAACTCGTCGCGCTTGTCGGGCCTTCGGGAGCGGGGAAGACGACTCTCACCTACCTGATCCCCCGGCTCTATGACGTCAGCCGTGGAGCGGTGAAGATCGACGACATCGATGTGCGGGACATCAGACTGGCTTCACTCGGCGACATCGTTGGGATGGTCACCCAGGAGACATATCTGTTCAACGCCTCGATCCGGGACAATCTGCGTTACGGGAATCCAGAAGCGGATGACGAGGAGCTGGAGAAGGCAGCTCGGGCGGCCTACATCTACGACCGGATCAACGAGATGCC
>DASQLQ010000101.1:0-50437 GCA_035629935.1 Actinomycetota bacterium | reverse complement strand
GCAACGAACCACGCCCACATCGCGTACAGCTCCCACATGTGACCGAAGTAACCCAGCGACGCAAGGCGAACCCCGCGGTTGCGAAACACGAGACCGATCTGGCGCGGATCGAAGGTCGCGCGAGGAAACGGATAGGGCCCGTCCTCGACGGTCAGTTCGACCAGCAATCCGCCGGCGAGGGTCATGAACGAAGTCACACCCACGACCATCTTCCAGTCGGCGCCTCCAAGGCCGTTGACCAGATGAGGAGCTGCCGATCCGACCGTGAGTGCGCCGACCATGATCCCCAGCGCCAACCCCCGACCCGTTCGGAACCACGTAGACATCAGTTTCAACGCCGGCGGGTAAACGCCCGCCAGGAAGACCCCCGTCGCGAATCGACACAACATTGCCGTAGAAGGACCCGCCGTCAGGAGCAACGCGTTCGAAGCAGATGCTCCTATGCAACCGATGAGGATGACGCGCCGCGGCGCGACGATGTCGGCCAGATTGAAGGCACTGGACACCAGGGCACCGGCGACGAAACCGAGCTGGACCGCGATCGTCAACCATGCCGACCGGCCCGGAGAGAGATCCCAGATGGCACCGAGTTGCGGCAACACCGCCGAAGCCGAGAACCATGTCGTCATAGAAAGGATCAGGCCAGAGGCCAGCAGGATCAGGGCACGCCGCGACCGGCGAGAACCTTCCACTACGCTCACCGAACAAGGATGACAAAACCAGAGAAGAACTACCGGAGCTACAGCATGTGGCTCGACCAGGTCGACGACGACCTGGCACCCCGCCCCCCTCTCGGCGAGAACCTGGATGTGGACGTAGCCATCGTCGGAGCCGGCTACACGGGTCTCTGGACCGCCTACTACTTGCTGAAAGCAGATCCCGGTCTGCGTGTGGCCCTCGTGGAGCGAGAGATCGCCGGCTTCGGAGCCTCTGGTCGCAATGGCGGTTGGTGTTCTGCCTTGTTCGCGGCCCCGGCATCGAAGATTGCTAAGCGCTACGGCCGGGAGGCCGCGATCGCCATGCAACGCGAGATGTTCGACACGGTCGACGAGGTTGGTCGCGTAGGTATCGAGGAAAACTTCGATTTCGACTTCCACAAAGGCGGAACACTGACCGTCGCCACATCGCCTACACATGTGACTCGCATCAAAGAAGAGCTCCAGGATGAGCGAGAGTGGGGTTTCGGCGAGGAAGACTTCCGCTGGCTCGAAGCCGACGAGGTTCTGGGTCGTGTGGGGATGGAGCAATGTCACGGAGCCCGTTACACGCCACATTGCGCCCGGGTCCATCCGGCGAAACTCGTTAGGGGGCTGGCGCGCGTCGTCGAAAGGTTGGGGGCGACGATCTACGAGGGGACCGCGGCGACCGAGCTCGCTACTCGGCGAGTGACGACACCCGGAGGAACGGTTACGGCGGACGTGGTCGTCCGCGGTACCGAGGCGTATACCGCTCAGCTTCCGAAGAACAAGCGGCGGCTGATGCCCCTCTACTCGCTGATGATCGGAACCGAGCCACTCCCCCAGTCGGCGTGGGATGACATCGGTTGGTCGAACGCGGAGACGATCCACGATGGACGACACCTGTTGATCTACGCCCAGCGGACGGTCGATGGACGCATCGCGATCGGGGGCCGGGGAGCGCCGTATCACTTCGGATCGACCATCTCGGATGAGAACGATCGCGAGCCCCGCATGTTCGAGGCGATCAGAGACGTCCTAGGCGAGCTGTTCCCGGCCACCCGCGACGCAGAGATAACTCACAGGTGGGGTGGGCCGATCGGCGTGCCGAGAGATTGGTTCACTTCCGTTGGACACGACCCAACATCAGGTCTTGCCTGGGCCGGAGGCTACGCGGGGGATGGCGTCTCGACAACGAACCTCGCCGGCCGCACGCTCAGGGACCTGGTCCTCAAGCGCGACACGGCACTGACGAAACTTCCATGGGTCAATCACCGGTCACGTTCTTGGGAGCCTGAGCCCGCGCGCTGGATCGGTGTGAACCTCGCGCTGAAGGCGATGGCTTACGCAGATGATCTAGAAGAGAGAACCGGCCGCCCAACGAGGCGCGGCCGGGTCATAAAAAGCTTGATCGGTCTCTAGCCGGCCCTGATCGTCTTGGACTTTGCGCCTCTGCACGTACCGCCACTCTCGGCGTTGCTGGTCTTGACCTTGGCGTAGTACTTCTTGCCGCGGGGCTTCGGATAGGCAACCTTCCATTTGCCGCCGGCCACAGTCTTGGTCTTCCCAACGGTCTTAACCTTCTTGCCCTTCTTCTTCACGACAACGTTGCGGCCGACCTGGCACTCGCTCGAGGACTTGACCGCTCCCGAGAACTTCTTGCTCTTGTACTTGATGGAGATCGTGGACTTGCTGTCCTCAGGCTCCGGCCTGGGCGTCGGCGACTGCGATGGTGAGGATGAGGGCGAAGAGGACGGCGATCCCGACGCGGATGGGGACCCAGATCCAGACGGGGAGGCCGAGGTGGGCGGGCAGCCGACGGGCGGAGGCAGCGGACCCGGGACGCAGCTTTGAGTCGCCACGACCGAAGCGTTCGTCGACGCTCCGACGCTCATACCCCACAGACCTACCAACCAAAGAGAGATAACGGCAAGAAGGATCGACCTCGACGTGCGACGCTGCATGGAACCTCCCGAGATTCGTTTTCGAACTGGCTTCCTGAGCCTGATTCTGTTCCGCTTACCTGTCTAGGCACTTCGGTTCATTTAGTAGCGGAAGCCTCCAAAGCAGTATCAAAAAGAACCACGCGAGCTGCGCGAACGGGACAAAACGTCGAAGGGCTAGGGTTGCATCATGGACGCCGAAGACCGCTCGTTGTGGGCCCAGATCGTCGATGCCCTCAATGGGATCTATGGCGCACACTCCGGCCACCGCGGGGTCCACGCGAAAGGCACGCTGTGCTCCGGAACCTTTACCGCGACCCCCCAGGCATCGAAGCTCACCCGCGCCCCTCACATGCAGGGCCAACCTGTGCGCACCCACGTGCGGTTCTCCAACGCGAGCGGCAACCCCGGAGCGCGGGACACTTCATCCGACAGTCGTGGGATGGCCGTGAAGTTCTATCTGGAGGACGCCTCTACCACCGATATCTCGGCGGTGACCATCCCTGTTTTCGTTGCTCGGACCCCGGAAGACTTCCTGGAGCTCACACTCGCACGGCAGCCCAAGGAAGATACGGGCGAGATCGACATGGAGAAGATCGGGGCTTTCCTCCAGGCACACCCCGAAGCGGTCCCCGCGGTGGAAGCGGCCATGCTCGCCCAACCGCCGGTGAGTTACGCGCGCTGTACCTACTTCGCCGTGCACGCTTTCAAGTTCGTCGACCCGGACGGGGGTTCTCGATGGATCCGGTATCGATGGGAGCCGGAGGCGGGCGAGGCGTGGCTCGAGAAGGATGAGGCCAAGAAGTTGGACCCGGAACATCTGACCGACGAGCTCCAGGAACGATTCGCCGATGGTTCCGCAACTTTCTTGCTGTGGGCACAGATCGCCGGCGACTCCGATCCCATAGACGACCCAACCGCTGCGTGGCCTAGTGAGCGAGAGCAGGTCGAGCTAGGCCGCCTCGAGGTCACCGGGTTGGCGACGGACCGGGAGCGGGATGGCGATGTGCTCGTGTTCGACCCCACACGCGTGCCCGATGGGATCGAACCGTCCAACGACCGGATCCTGCATGCTCGCCCACACGCATACAGTGAGTCGGTATTCCGGAGAGCCGGAGTTCGAAGAGAGAACTAGTACCGCAAAGGTGCTTTTCACGGGCCTTCCAGCAGCGCATAGTTGCTCACCTATGCATCTCCGACGCGGAACCAGGACTAGTCCCTCCATCGCAGTGGCATGCGTGTCCGCGATCGCAGCCGCCCTCGTTGTCTCGGCCGTACCGGCTGCGGCCCAGAGCCAGATCGTCTCGCTCGACGCCTCACGCGATCAAATGACCTTCGGTCGGGCGGTCGTGCTCAGCGGCATCGTGACCGAGCCGTCGGCCGTTGGACAGACCGTCGAGATCGTCGATGCGGCGGATCAGATCGTGGCCAGTGCGATCGCGGATGACGAGGGTCGGTTCCGTACGAGCCTTATGCCGAGGAAGAACTCGACGTTGAGGGCTAAGTGGGAGGACAAGGTCAGTGGGCCGGTCACCGTTCGGGTAAAGCCGCTGCTCACCCTCAACATGAAGCCGGCAGGCCTCTTTGGGAAGGCTAAGGTCCGCGGGATGATCAAGCCCCTCCTCGATGGGGGCCGCGTCGTTGTGACCCTGCTGCGGAACGGCCGTCCGGTCGCAACACGATCTCCGCTTATGACCAGCCCTCGCTTCGACACGTCCTTCGTGGTTCGCAAGCCGGGGCGTTATAAGGCGATGGTGCAGCCGGCCGGTTCGGATCTGGTGCCGGCCCGGGCCAGAACCTCCGCTTTCGTGACAGCGCTCCCATCACTCGTCCCCGGCTCCCGCAGTCGCTCGGTCAAGCTGCTCGAGAAACGCTTGATCGACCTCGGCTATTACCTCCCGGGGGCAGATCGCGTCTACGACTCGAAGACTTATGACGCAGTGATCGCCTTCAACAAGGTCCAGCGCCGAGCACGGGTCGGAACCGTGTCGGCAGCCACGTGGCGATCGCTCGCCGATCCGATCCGGCCACGACCACGCCTGAAGACGAAGCGCTTCCACATCGAGATCGACCAGACAAGACAGGTCTTATTGGTGGTCGACAAGGCGAAGGTGCGGTGGGTGCTTCACACGTCCACCGGGGCCGGGGGGATCACGCACGATGGTCATTTCGTAGTGTCCCGGAAACTCGGTGGAACGAGTGGTGGCGGGCTCTACTACCCGAGCTACTTCGACGGTCTCCGCGCTATCCACGGGTGGCCGTCCGTACCTACGTACCCGGCAAGTCACGGATGTTCGCGAGTTCCGATGTGGGCCGCGCAATGGATCTACGGGCTGGCGGATATCGGCACTCGCGTCATCATCTATCACTGACGCTGCGACGCCCCGCCATGCGGGGGACCGGCAAGGACACCACCGCGCCGATGAGTGTGCCCAGACCGTTGAAGATCACGTCGTCGACATCCACGGTCCGCCCCGGCAAGAGGACCTGAAAAACCTCGATCGCACATGAGACACAAACACCGACGATGCATGCCGTGAGGATCGGTCGTGCGCGGTGGAAACGAAGTGCATAGAAGAAACCGAGTGGCATGAACAGCAGGATGTTGGAGACGAGATTGACAAGAGGGATCGTTCGATCGACCGACCCATCTGCGAGCTCGATGATCCCGGCACCCGGGACGAAGTTGAAGAACGGCCCACCGATCACGGTCGGGGACGGAACCATCGTCACGACGACTATCCCGGCCAGCGATAGAGCCAGCGCAGCGTCCAGACCGCTCCGGATCACCGCGTTCTGCAGGGAGTAACCAGAGCCCATCCGGAGACGTGCCACCAAGAGCGCGCCGAGGAAGACCGGGGGCAGAGCTAGGAGGAGGAACGAAAGACCTTGATTGATGTTCGCCCAGGATGCGTCCACCCGGTCTAGCCGGTCGGGTTCTCGGGTCGTGCCTCGCGCCCGCTCCTGTGAAGAGCGAGCGCCGATATCGCTTCCAGGACTGTCCGATGCGCTGCCATAGACGTGATCCCGCTGTGGTCGTACGGCGGGGAGACCTCGACGAGATCCATCCCCACCAGACCTCGTCGGCTGACGATCTTGCGCACGGCTCGGAGCAACTCCCTGGTGCTCATCCCGCCGGGTTCGGGCGTGCCCGTTCCGGGAGCGAAGGCGGGATCCAACACGTCGATGTCGACCGACAGGAACAGGTGATCGGCGTCACTCACTTCCGCGAGAGCACTGTCGACAACCCGATCGATCCCCTCTTCGATGACTTTCTCCATGCGATGCCAGCGCACGCCGGCCCCCCTGGCCCACTCCCACTCCGGCGGGTTCGGCCACCAACCGCGTAACCCGATCTGAACCAGACGGGGGCCGGCCAGGATCCCCTCGTCGACCAGATGACGGAAGGGCGTGCCGTGGGACCACTCGACCTCGTAGTTCTCCGTTGCGGTGTCGGTATGGGCATCGAAGTGGATGCAGGCGAGCGACCCCGAGGCCACACCCTCCGCGACCGCCGCCACGTTGGGGAACGAGATCGAATGATCCCCGCCCAGGACTATGGGGACCGCGCCCGAATCGACAACCCGGCCCACGGCCTCCCTGATCGAACGATGGTTGAACCGCGCATCGCCGGGACGAACAGCTGCGTCACCATGGTCGACCACGTTCAGATCGGCGAAGGGATCCACCCCGAGGTCCATGTGCCACCCTTCGGCCCCCAGGTCCGTTGCCGCCCTGATCTCTCGCGGCCCGAACCTCGCGCCCGGCCGGTGCGTGACCATCTCGTCCATCGGTGCCCCCAAGATGACCACGTCAACCCCTCTTAGTTCATCCGGATCCAGGACGAATGGGACCTTTTGAAACGTTTGGATCCCTGAGTAAGACGGTTCGCCCGGTTGGCTTAGGTTCATATTCGTATCTTGGCAGCTGAGGGGCACCGAAGGTTCGACGGAGAACGGAGGATCATGGCTCAGCGGTTCATTACCACCTCACCGGCAGGCAAGTCAGAAGAGATCCAGACCGCAGAGATAAAGCGGTACGAGGAGCGAACCCCGAAGTCATTAGCGCTTTTCGAGCGCGCGGGGAAGTCGATGCCGTTCGGTGTGTCGTCCTCCTTCCAAGCCGGAGATCCATATCCCCTCTATCTGAAGGAAGGTCACGGCAGCAAGCTCACCGACGTCGACGGCAACGAGTTGATCGACTACCACAATGGTTTCGGCACGATGGTCGTCGGTCACGCTCACCCAGCCATCCGTGAAGCGATCGAGAAGGCGGCTGCCACCGGGACTCACTTCGCCGCGACCACCGAAAGCGCAGTCAAGGTCGCCGAAGAGATAAAGCGCCGCTTCGGGATCGAGAAGGTTCGCTTCACGAACTCGGGGACCGAGGCAACGATGGATGCCGTGCGCTTGGGGCGAGCCGCCGCCGGCAAAGACGTCCTCCTGAAGATCGAAGGCTCGTACCATGGTCACCACGACGCGGTTATGTATTCGGTCGTCCCCACGATGGATTCGGCCGGGCCCGACGAGCGACCGTGGAGTGTCCCGTTCTCGCGCGGCATACCGAAGGAAACCGCCGATTCCACGATGGTCGTCCCATTCAACGACGTCGAAGCATTGCGCAGCGTGTTCGAGGAGCACGGCGACAGGATCGGAACGATGATCATGGAGCCCGTGATGATGAACATCGGCATCGTCGTTCCCCAGGAGGGATACCTCCAGAGCGTCCGAGAGCTGTGCACCAAACACTCCGTCGTGCTTATCTTCGACGAGGTGAAGACCGGCGTCACGATCGCCCCGGGTGGTGCAACGGAGATGTATGGGGTGCAACCCGACCTCGTCTGCCTCGCCAAAGCGGTAGGGGGCGGCACCCCACTAGGTGCGTTCGGTGGCAAGGCCGAGATCATGGACGAGATCGAGCATGGCGTTGCCGCTCTCGGCACCTTCAACGGCAATCCCCTATCGATGGAAGCCGCGCTCGCGACCCTCACTGAAGTGCTCACCGACGCGGCATACAAGCAACTCGCGGTGCTCGGCACTCGCCTCGCAGAAGGGTGTCAGAAGGTTCTCGATGATGCTGGGGTCGCTGCGGTCACGACAGACCTCGGTTGCAAGGGCTCCATAACGTTCAGAGACAAACCGCTCGAGCGTTACCGCGACTTCCAGGAAGTCGATGACTCTCTCTTCGAGGCCTTCTGGTACTGGATGATCAATCGTGGCGTGTACCAGACGCCCGGGAAGGAAGAGCAGTGGACGATCTCTGTCCAGCACTCCGAAGCCGACATCGACAAGTTCGTCGAGGTGTTCTCGGATTACTGCAAAGAGGTCACTAGCTAGGCGACTAGCCCTTGTCCAGCAGCACCGGGACAGTTGCCTTCTCGCGTCCGCGGATGAGAGTGATGACGACGTAGACGATCCCGAGCATGAAGATGAGCGTGCCCATCACGTTGATCTGGGCGGGGATCTCGAACCTCGTGACGCCGTAGATCCACAGAGGCAACGTCAAGGTCCCACCCGCGTTGAATACGGTCACCACATAGTCGTCGATCGATAGGACGAACGCGAGCAGACCGGCCGCCATGATGCCGGGGAAGATCAGGGGAAAGGTCACGGTCCAAAAAGCCGTCCAGGGGGGCGCCCCCAGGTCCTTGGCCGCGTCTTCCAGGGATCGGTCGAACCCGGCCATCCTCGCTTTCACAGTTACGACTACGTACGAAACCGAGAACATCACGTGTGCGATCACGATCGTCGCGAAGCCACGATCCAGACCGAGCGTGACGAAGAATGAAAGCAGGGAGACCCCAAGCACGATCTCCGGCGTTGCCATCGGCAAGAAGATGAACAAGTTGAGCCCGGACCGACCGCGGAAGGTGTGACGAGTTAGCGCCAGAGCGATGAGGCTGCCAAGCGTCACCGCGATCAAGGTGCTGATAGAGGCGATCAGTAATGAGTTCTTGAGGGCAAGAACGAGCTCCGGGATATCGAACAAGGTGCGGTAATGCTCGAGCGTGGGGCGTCGCCAGGTGAAGTTGAACTTGCCTTCGTAGTCATTGAAACCGAAGATGACCATCACGATCACCGGGATGAACAGATAGGCGATGACCAAGCCCGTGTAGATCGGGAGGAACCGGCCCTTCTTCATCCGGTCAACTCCTCGGTTCCCAGCGCCCGTGCATAGAGACCAACGCCGATCAGGATCCCCGCCATCAGCAAGAACGAAAGAGCGGCGCCCTCGGGATAGTTGAACGAATCCGTGAACTCACGCTCGATCACGTTCCCGATCATCGTGGTCTGCGGACTCCCCAATAGTTCGGCATCGATGTAGTCACCGACCGACGGGATGAATGTCAGCAGCGATCCAGCAAAGATCCCGGGAAGCGAGAGCGGAAGGGTGACGCGCAGGAACGATTGGATGCGGTTGGAATAGAGGTCCTGAGACGCCTCGAGAAGCGACGGATCCATCTGCTCGAGGGCCACGTAAACCGGGAGCGCCATGAAAGGCAAGAAGTTGTAAGTCATGCCGGCGATGACCGCGATAGGAGTTGCGAGCAACCGGAACGACTCGTCCAATAGGCCCAGGTCCTTGAGCGTCCCCAGGAAGATGCCCGAGTCCGCCAGAACGAACTTCCACGACAAGGTACGGATCAAGAACGGCGTGAAGAATGGAAGAAGGAGCAACAGCAGATAGAGGTTCTTCCGTCGGCCACCTCTGAATGCGATCCAGTACATCATCGGGTAGCTGATCCCCAACGTTGCAGCCGTGACGATCGACGCGTAACCGATCGACCTGAAGATCTGGGTCGAGCTGTCGCCGAACGCGTCGGTGTAGTTCGCCCAGTGGTTCGTGAACGTGAAACCACTCTCGAGCGTTCCCTGCTGCAGCGAAACCGAGAACATGGTCACCATGGGGATGGCGAAGAACAACAGCAGCCATCCCACTCCGGGTATGACGAACAGGTACGGGGCTAAGCGAGCCCCAGGTCGGCTCAGCCCTGCACCACCTCGTCGAAGAGCTCGTTCCACTCCGCCTCTTCCTCTTCGGAGAGGTTCTTGTAGTAGTGCAGGCGGGACTCCATATCGGAGGTCGGGAACACGAGCGGGCTATTGGCCACCTGCCGAGTGTAGGAATCGTCGGCTTTCTGGAGGATCTCCTGAGCCGCCGGGACCGGCGAGATGTAGTTGATCCACGCGGTCATCTGAGCAGCGATCTCCGGCTGGTAGACGAAGTTCATGAGTTCGTGGGCGTCGATCGGGTTAGCCGCGTTCTGAGGGATCGCGAGGTTGTCCACCCAGATGATCCCGCCTTCGTCCGGGACGACGAACTTGATCTTCGAGTCCGCCCCGAGAGTCTTGCCCAGAACGTCGCCCGACCAGGCGATCGTCAACCACAGATCCCCGTTATTCAGCGGTTGAACGTAGTCGTTGCCGTAATAGGAGCGCACGATCTCTTTCTCTCGCTGATCCAGCAGGAGCTTCTGCGCCGCCTCGACGTCTTCGATCGTTGCATCCTCCGGCGTGACCCCGTTCCCGAGCAAGATGAGGTTCATCGTGTCCCGCATCTCGCTGAACATCCCAACGTGACCCTTGAACTTCGGGTCGAAGAGGTCATTCACGCTCGAGATCTCGCGTCCGGTGAGCTCCGGGTTATAGGCGATGCCGGTGATACCCGACTGCCAAGGGATGCTGTGAGTGTTGCCGGGGTCGAACGAGGGATCCTTGTAGATCTCGGCAGCGTTCGCTTCGAAGTTGCCCAGCTTCGAGTGGTCCAGCTCCTCGAGATAGCCGAGGCGGGCCATCTTCGAGATCAGCCAGTCGGTAACGACGATCAGGTCCCACTCGACCGGTTGTCCGTTCGCGAGAGGTTCCCTGATGGTCGAGAAGAACGACACGTTGTCGTTGATGACTTCCGCGTACTTCACTTCTATGTCGGTGGTCTTGCCGAATTCCTCGAGTGTCGGGCTCTTTCCCTTCGCCTTGTCGATGTAGGCGGGCCAGTTGGCGAAATTGAGTTCGCCGGTGATCTCGTCTGTGGTGAACCCCGATCCCGACCCTTCGCCTCCTCCACTCGGAGGTGCCTGCTCGCCACCGATCCCGCAAGCCGCAAGTAGCGCGCTCAAAGACACCGCTCCTGCCCCGGCCCCCGCCCGCTTCAAGACATCCCGACGTGAGTAGCGGCGGGCGCGGGTCTGGTCGAGCAGGCGTTCGAGCTCGTGGTTCATCCTTGGTCTCCTTCCTCGGTGGCGACCGCGAACGTGTGATCGGGGTGCCACGACAGTGTCACGGACGAGCCCGCTTTCACGGGGGCGCTCAAAGCGTCCATGTTCTGAACATAGACGACGATCTTTGCTCCATCTGAGGTCTTGCATTCATATGCGGTGCTGACGCCCGTGTAGGTCGACATCCCAACCGTGGCGATCACGGAGTTCGCGGGTTCATTTCCGTTCCCAGCTAGACGGATTTTCTCGGGGCGGACCCCGATGCTTACCTTGCGGCTCGCGGGCAAACGCTTCGCGGGGAGCGAAACGGTTGCTCCGGCTGCAAGACGTACCCGAGCGACGTCGCCGTCCACTCCCTCGACCTCACCGTCGAGAAGGTTCGACGCCCCGAGGAATGATGCGACGAAGCGAGTGTCCGGGACCTCGTACACATCGTGCGGCGCTCCTATCTGTTCGAACCGGCCGGCGTTCATGACGGCGATCCGATCCGACATCGTCATCGCTTCTTCCTGATCGTGCGTGACGTAGATGAACGTGATCCCGACCTCGGACTGGATGCGCTTGAGCTCCAATTGCATCTGTTTCCGAAGCTTGAGATCGAGGGCGCCCAGTGGCTCGTCCAGCAAGAGGACCGCCGGGCGATTCACCAGAGCCCTCGCCAGGGCAACGCGCTGCTGTTGACCGCCGGAAAGTTGAGAGATCTTCCGTTTACCGAAGCCCTCCAGGTCGACGAGATCCAACATCTCGTTGACGCGCGTTTCGATCTCGGCCCCCCCAACCTTGCGTCGCTTCAATCCGTAAGCAACGTTGTTGAAAACGTCGAGGTGGGGGAACAACGCGTACGACTGGAACACGGTGTTGACATCGCGCCGATATGCCGGCAGCTCGGTCACATCCGACTCGCCGATAAAGATGCTTCCCGACGTCGGTTCCTCGAAGCCACCGATCATGCGAAGTGTGGTGGTTTTTCCACATCCCGAGGGTCCGAGAAGCGAGAAGAACTCACCTTCTGCAACCGTGAGAGAGATGTCGTCGACCGCGACCATCTCGCGGAAGTGCTTCGCTAGTCGATCGAGTCGGACGTCGGACATGTGAGCGCAATTCTGAGGGCTAATCGAACCTTGTGAGAACGTCGGCGCGACTTATACTGACCAGCGGTCATTATGAGCCCCCTCGCAGCCAAGAAACGCAGCGAACGCCGCCCCGAGGATCGCCGGGTGGAGATCCTCGACGCCGCCGTGAAGGTGTTCGTCGATAAGGGGTTCACGGAAGCGACCGTCGCCGACATCACAACCGCCGCCGGGGTCGCCAAGGGCACCTTCTATCTCTATTTCGAGTCGAAGGAGCATCTGCTCGGAGCCCTCAAGGAGCGGTTGGTCGATGAGATGACGGCTCGCGTCATCGCCTATCACGGGCGGCTCGGCCAGGACGATTGGTGGGGCCTGATCGACGGGATGCTCGAAGAGTTGATCGATTACACCTTCGACCAGCGGGATCTGGTCTTCATCTTCGTAAGGGAGCCCTTCGGCGCCAAGACGCTCGAGATCTTTCAGACCTCCGAGAAGCGGATGAACGAGATGTTCGCCGACGGCATCAGGCGTGGCGTCGAGGCGGGCGTGTTCGACGTCGACGATCCCGAGGCAACGGCCGTGCTGCTCCACCATGCCCTGGATGGGGCCCTTCTGGAGGCCCTCGTCTACAGCCCCGAGCTGGACAAGGAGCGCATCAAGGCAAGCTCGAAGCAACTCGTACGTAAGGTCCTCGCCCCGCCCCATTGGATCCAGGGCTAAATGACCGACGGTCATATATACTGACTCTCGGTCAGTAAAGGAGGCGGCGATGACAACGGGGCATCGGGACCCTCACAGCAGCGTGGCGATCTTTGCCGATCTAGCCGGCTTCACCGCGTTGAACGAAGCCCATGGGGACGAGGCGGCAACCCGCCTGCTTGCGGACTTCTATTCCACGATCCGCAAGACCTCGAGTTACTTCGGGGTTCACGAGGTCAAGACGATCGGCGATGCGTTCCTGCTGACGGCGGAGGACGCAAGCGAGGCGATGGCGTTCGCTCTTGCCTCTATGCAGCGCATCAACGAGCGAGAGGGGCGGCTGGCCCTCCGAGTCGGGATGCACGCGGGCGACATGGTCGAGCTCGATGGTGACGTCTACGGACGGACGGTGAACCTGGCATCCCGGGTTATGCAAGACGCCCTGGAGGACGAGATCCTCGTCACTTCAGCGGTTCTCGACAGAGGCAGTCCTCCGAACGGGGTGGATGTCGTGAAGCTCGGCCCCCGACGCTTTAGGGGCATCCCCACCCCCGTCGACATCTTCAGCTTGCGACCGGCATCGGCGGCGGCGTGGGTCACCGACCCGGTATGTCAGATGAAGATCGATCCCGAAACAGCTCTGACGGCAACCATGGGTCGTGAGTCCTTCTGCTTCTGCTCGGACACCTGTCTCGACTCTTTTGCGGCGAACCCTCGTGACTACGTGTCCTTGAAACTCAAGGCCCGTATGTGTCCTTCGGTAACCGTTAGGAAGAGCGCGACCGCCTAACCGGGGGCGGTGCCGTGCTCCGCCTGATGCCGGGCGTACTCCGAGTACGGGTACCACCAGGACTTAACGTCCATCTTCGTGTCGATGTGAACGTGCTTCGACTGACGAAAGTCCTCTAGTCCTTCGACCCCTAGCTCGCGGCCGTTGCCCGACGATTTCATGCCCCCAAAGGGGGCCGCCTCGTTGTCCGTCAAGGGGTCGTTGAACCAGATCGTTCCCGCCTGTATCTCTTCCATGGCTTGCAGCATGTAGTCGAGTCGGCGCGTGTAGACGTTCGCACCCAAGCCGTACTCGCTCGCGTTCGTTCGTTCGATCGCTTCCTGCAGCGACGACACTTTGGCGATCGGAGCCACTGGACCGAACGTCTCTTTCGAGAACAGCTCCATCGATTCGTCGACGTCGACCACGACGGTAGGAGCCATGAAGAATCCTCGTTCGAAGCTCTCGTGGTCCCCGCCGGCCAGAACGGACGCGCCGCCGCTCCGGGCCGCGGCAACCTGCGCCTCGACCTTGTCCCGCTGCACCCCGCGAACCATCGGGCCGATGTCGGTCGACTCTTCGAATGGGTCCCCCACTATCAACTTGCCAGTCTCGGCCACCACGGCGTCCACGAAGTCGCCGTACACCTTGTCCAGCACGTAGAAGCGTTCTGCCGAGGTGCACACCTGGCCTGTGTTCAAGAAGGCAGCCCAGACCGCACCTTTCGCTGCTACTTCGATGTCGACGTCGTCGCAGACGATGAAAGCATCCTTCCCGCCCAATTCGAGATGCACCTTGGTCAGGGTCTCGGCCGCCGAACGCATCACCTGCTTGCCGGTCTCGACAGAGCCCGTGAACGCGATGAGCGAAACGTCGGGATGCGTTGTCAGTGCACGACCCACTTCGGCCTCACCGGGCACCACGTTGACGACACCGGGAGGAAAGATCTCGGCGAAACCTTCGCTGAGCTCGAGGGTCGAAAGGGGGGTGTACGGCGAGGGCTTGACCACGACGGTGTTACCGGCCGCCAGAGCGGGAGCCAGCTTCCAAGCAAGCAGCAGGATCGGATAGTTCCACGGGACGATCGCGGTCACCACTCCGTATGGCTCCTTGAGGACGAGTGACAACTGCCCTTGTTCGCCCGAAGGCACGACGCGGCCCCGCTCCGTCCGGCCGAGCTCTGCATAGAAGTCGAAACAGTTGGCGCTCCAGCCCATCTCGTCCCGGTTCTCAACGAGAGGCTTCCCGCCCTCACGGGTCAGGGTCTCGGCCAGAGATTCTGTGTGTTCGTTGATCCACGTGGATAAGGCGTGAAGCAGCTCGCCCCGCTCGACCGCAGGTGTCCGCTTCCACTCCACGAAGGCCGCCTTCGACGAGCGGACGGCTGCGTCGATCTCGCCGGCGTCGGCGGAGTGCACTTCGGTGATGGTCTCCTCGGTTGCGGGATTGAGGACGCTTACGGGCGCCCCCGATCCATCGCGCCGTTCTCCATCGATCAGCATCCGGAAAGCCTCATCCCTTCATCCCGGAGTTGGCCCACTCGAGAGCGTCCACGAGAACATCGAGACCCTCGTGCAAGTCCGCGTCCGAGATCACCAACGGAGCCAGCAACCGCACGACGTTGTCGTAGGTGCCGGCCTTCATGATCAGGACCCCGCTCTCGTGGCACCGCTTGACCACACCGGCCGCCGCGAGCTTGTTGGGCTCCTTCGTCTTCTCGTCCACGACCAGCTCGACCCCGACCATCGGCCCCAGCCCTCGCACTTCGCCAACGATCCCCAAAGCATCCTCGAGGGGATCCAGACGGGCACGGATGAGCTCGCCCTGCGCGGTTGCCCGCTGCATAAGATCGGTCTCCGTCAGCTCCGCGAGGACCGCAAGGGCTGCCGCGCACGCGACCGGGTTCCCACCGTAGGTGCCGCCCAGGCCGCCGACGTGGGGTGCTTCCATCACGTCGGCGGGACCGGTCACACCGGAGAGCGGGAAACCGGCAGCGAGAGACTTCGCCGTTGTCACGATGTCGGGCACCACTCCGTAGTGCTCGATGCCGAAAAGCTTTCCGGTCCGCCCCATCCCCGACTGGATCTCGTCGTCGACCATGAGGATGTCGCGATCGGAGCAGACGGCGCGCAAAGCGGGCAGGTAGTCATCCGGCGCTACGACGAAACCGCCCTCGCCCTGCACGGGTTCGATGACGATGCAAGCGACGTTGTTCGCACCGATCTCGGAATCGATAACGTCGGCCGTGTATTCGGCACACGCGATCCCGCAAGAGGGGTACTCGAGGTTGAACGGGCACCGGTAGCAATAGGCGAACGGGACGCGGAACACCTCTGGGGCATAAGGCCCGAACCCGTGCTTGTAGGGCATCTCCTTCGCAGTAAGGGTCATTCCCATGAGTGTTCGTCCGTGGAAGCCGTTGCTGAATGCGACGACCGCCTTGCGATCGGTCGCGTAGCGCGAGATCTTCACGGCGTTCTCGACCGCTTCGGCCCCCGAGTTCGCGAGCATCGTCTTCTTAGCGTGCTCCCCGGGTACCAAGCGGTTGAGAGCCTCGGCCAGCTCCACATAACCCTCGTAAAGGGACACGTGGAAGCACTCGTGGATGAATGCGTCGACCTGTTTCCGCACCGCGTCCATCACCCGGGGGTTGCCGCGGCCGACGTTCAGTACGCCGAGCCCCCCGGCGAAGTCGATGAAGCGGTTGCCGTCGACATCGCTCACGGTGGCGCCTTCACCGTCGGCTACGAAGATCGGAACCGTGTTGAAGACGGCGCGGGGCACCGCTTCCTCCCGCCGTTTGAAGAGCTCCTTCGACTTCGGACCCGGGATCGGACCTTCGACGGATCGCGGCATGGCTAAGACTCGATGTTGGACATCACGTGCTTGACCCGGGTGTAGTCCTCGAGCCCGTACATCGACAGATCCTTCCCGTAGCCGGAATGCTTGAAGCCGCCGTGCGGCATCTCGGAGACGAGGGGGATGTGGGCATTGATCCAGACGCAGCCGAAGTCCAGCTGCTTGGCCATGCGCATCGCCCGCCCGTGGTCCTTGGTCCACACGCTGGATGCGAGCCCGTACTCGACGTCGTTCGCCCATCGCAACGCCTTCTCCTCGTCGTCGAAGCGCTGGACGGTGATGACCGGGCCGAAGATCTCCTGCTGGATCATGTCGTCGGTCTGCTCGAGACCGGAGACAACGGTGGGCTCGATGAAGTAGCCATTGCGGTCGAGCTTGCTGCCGCCGGCAACGACTTCCGCGTGGCCCGGAGCGTTGTCGAGGAACGTCATCACGCGACCTAGCTGGTTCTGGTTGTTCACCGGACCGAACAGCACATCCTCGTCATCGGGGTCGCCGGTCTTCGTTCCCTTCGCCTGTTCCGCGAGCGCAGCTACGAAGTCGTCGTGGATCCTGGGCCCGGCAAGCACTCTCGTGGCGGCGGTGCAATCCTGGCCGGCGTTGAAGTAACCGGCGACGGCGATGTTTTCGGCCGCCGACTCGAGGTCGGCATCGTCGAACACGATGACGGGAGCCTTGCCACCAAGCTCGAGATGAACGCGCTTGAGATCCGCAGCAGCTGCCTTCGCAACCTCCATACCGGCCCGGACACTTCCCGTTATCGAGGCCATGTTCGGGATCGGGTGAGAAACGAGCTGGGCTCCGGTGTCGCGATCGCCGACGATCACGTTGACGACACCCGGGGGCAGGAACTCGGCGAGGACCTCTGCCATCCACACTGTCGACACCGGCGTGGTGTCGGAAGGCTTGAGGACCACGGTGTTTCCTGCCGCCACCGCGGGGGCCCACTTCCAAACCGCCATCATCATCGGGTAGTTCCATGGGGTCACCTGGGCGCACACGCCGATCGGTTCACGGCGGATGAAGGACGTGTGGCCCGCCATGTACTCACCGGCGGACTTGCCTTCGAGGTGCCGAGCCGCGGACGCGTAGAAGCGGATGTTGTCGATCATGAAGGGGATCTCTTCGCTCATCGTGAGCCCCACCGGTTTGCCTGTGTTCTCGCTCTCGATCTTCACGAGCTCCTCCGCCCGGGATTCCAGAGCGTCCGCGATCCTGATCAAAGCGAGGCTTCGCTCTCCCGGAGTCTGGTCGCGCCACGACTCGAAAGCGCGTAGGGCGGCCTGGCAGGCGGCGTCGATGTCTGCCGGGCCCGAGACGGGGACCTGGATGAATTCCTCGCCCGTCGTGGGATTGATGAGCCCAACAGTCTTTCCATCGGCGGCGGGGCGGCGCTCACCATCGATGAAGTTCTCGAGCGTGCGCGGCGACATTGGCGGCTCCTCTCGATCCAGTTGCTCGACTGCGAGAAGAGAAACCTAAGCCAATGGTGCCCGGGGTGGGACTCGAACCCACACGCCCTTTCGGGCACAACCTTTTAAGGGTCGCGCGTTTGCCAGTTTCGCCACCCGGGCCGGTTACCAGGATACGGACAAAAGGAGCGGCCCCCGGTTTCCTGGGGGCCGCAGATCCTTGAAATAGATATTGACTACTTCTCCTGAACGCTGTGTGCCGAGCGGAGGTAGAAGTCGTTCGCCGCAAACACTGCTTCGTAGACGGCCTTCTTCGAGTACTTCGGCGCCGAAGCGAGGATCGCAACACCGTTCGCGTTGGTGACCGCGCTCCCGACCGAGTTGCCGTTCTGGAAGAACTCAACGGTCACGCCGGCCAGGCCGGTCCCGCCGTCGGTTTCGGTGACCTTCGCACTGAAACTGCGGCTCGAGCTGGTACCCGCGATCGTGAGGACGGTGGCCGTGTCCTCTTTCTCGACGACGAAGCTGCCGAGGTCTGCACTCGGCTCGAGCTCGTTCACGCTCCCTGCGTAGCGGACGCTCAGTGAGTACGAACCCGGTGCGAGGTCAAGAGATATGTCCTTGGAAGCAACACCGTTCTCGTTCGTTATTGCCGTCCAAGATTTCGAGCCGGCAAGACCCGTGAGGTCGAACGTCAGCTCCTCCGAGTTCACCGGCGCTCCGGCTGCGGTTAGACGTGCAGCGATGGTCGCCGCGTCCGAGAACTGACCCGCAGTTGCACTGGCATCGGTGAAAGTCGTGCTCGTTCCGACCGCCACTGGAGGCTCTACGGCTTCGACCGATTGCACGGCCTTCAGCGCGTTCACCCTGCCGTAGCCGGACATCGGATCGTAACCAGGTGCATACAAGTCGTCGGTCGTGTTGATCAGAGCCTCGACAACGGCCCGGCCGTTGGCTTCGGACCTCTCACCGAGGCGGTCGTAGACCAGAGCGGCAACTCCCGCTACGTGCGGCGAAGCCATCGACGTGCCATCGATGCCGATGTAACCCGGGTTGCTGTCACACGTGTCCAGATCAACCGCGTAAGTCGAATAGATGTTCTCGGCGGTGAAGCCACAATCGATCTGGCCACTGCCCCCCGGTGCCATGAGGCCGGGCCCGATCAAGTCATCGTCATCGTCCTTCACCGGGAAGTTCCCGTACCACGCGTTGAGGTCTCGGTTGTCAGTGGAACCAACGCAGACGATGTCCTCGACGATGGCCGGGTAGCCACACAAAGATTGCGTCTCGTTACCGGCGGCGGCGACGATCACCACACCGCGCGCAGACGCGTACTCGACGGCTTCGTCGACCTCCTCGAACCAACGTCCGAAGACTGCGTCCGGGACGCTATTAACGGGCAGGGTGCCGATGGACATGTTGATGACGGAAGCACCGGCATCGGTGGCCAGGTGGATGCCCTTGGGTATCTCGTTGTTAACTGCACCTTCGCCCGCAGCGTTGAGGACCTGGATGGGCATGATCGTGGCATCAGGCGCCACGCCAACTACACCTTCTTCGTTGTTCGTGCAGGCGCCGACGATCCCCGCGACGTGTGTCCCGTGCCCGTCGACATCCTCGGGCCCGCTCCCGTCGCCCACGACGTCGGCTCCCGGGATCACTTCGACCTTGCCGGAGCAGTCGAAGTCCGGATGATCGAGGTCGAGTCCGCTGTCCAGTACTCCGACCTTGACCCCGAAGCCCGTAGCCTGGCTCTCCTGCCATGCCTGAGGAGCCTGGATCTTGCGCATGCCCCACTGCCCACCGAAGATCTGGGGCAGGTCCGGATCGGCGGCAAAGAATGGGTCATTCGGATCCAGCGGGTAGGTCCCTCGCTGGCCGGCGGGCCCTGGATCGGTCGGTGTGTCCGTCGGTGTTGGGGTAACGGTTGGCGTAGGAGATGCCGAGCAGGTCGGTTCGGGCGAAGGGCCGCCGCCGGTCGTCACTTCGAAACCAGACGGGTATTCGGTCGAGTCATAGATGACTTCGGCGCCGACGTCGAAGGGGGATAGCCCCTGGATGCTGATCGTTACGGGTTGACCGGCAGGATCGATGGCCAGCGGACTCCCGTCCGCCAGAGTCGTGAACTCATGCGTGATCCGCTCGGGGACCCCCGCGTTCTCGGGGGCGGAGTCGGCACCCGCGGTACCCAGCTCGTGGGACGTCGCGCCTGCCCATAGAAAGACCGTGTAGTCCATGCGACCCGCGATCTGACCCACCGGGGCGGAGTGCCAGAAATCGACCTTCAATCCGGTGATCTGTCCATCGACCGTTCCTTGCCACCATGGGTCGTAGGGGGCGGTCGGTGCGCCGTTGCCGATGCCCGGGAGATCGAAGAACTCAGAGAAGGACTCATCTGTTGGAGGAGTCGTGTCGAATGTGGAGCTCCCGGCCGCCCAGTCCTCGTTGCCCACGCCGGTCTCCGAGTGGAAGTAGTACCGGGTGGTGCTTCCTGCTGCAGCAGCAGCCGAAGATGTCGGGCACGAGGTTGGATCATCAGTCGGAGTAACGGTCGGTGTCGGAGTCGGTTCGCCACTGCCACCGGCGTTCCCACTGTCACAGTTCCGAGCCAACAACCAATCCAGGGCTGCTCTGATCTCGAGAGCGCCGTATCCCACCTCGTAGGGCTCGGCTTTGGCGTTCCCAGTCGTCTTTAGTACCTCGTCGGCCGCCGTCGACATGAAGGCGCGCATCACGTCTAGAGGCGCAGCGTCCGGGCACGCACTGAACAGCAAGGCTGCCGCGCCGGCCACGTGCGGAGCGGCCATAGAGGTGCCGCTCATCGGTGCGTAGGGCACGAACCCTCCAGACGGACCACCCTGTACGTCATTGACGTTCACCCGGGGAGTACCGGCAGCGACTCCGCCCGTAAGGCTGCGCGCACTCCAGATGTCAGTGCCGGGGGCCGCGATGTCGGGACGCCGAACGCCATTCGCACCCTCACTCTCCGGAGTCCAGGTCGTGGGGTCGGCAAGCGTTGTCGAGGAAGCTCCGCGGCTGCTGCTGGAGTTCAACCTGTGGTCGGCGTCGTTGTAGTTGGCCACCGCGAGCACGTAAGGAGACTGTGAGTCACCTGCGAACTCCGCGCCGGAGCCGGTACCGCCGCCGTTACCAGCGGCGAACACGACCAGAACTCCTGCGTCGTAAAGATCCTTGGATACCTGGGCAACCACGCCGTTCGGGCTGAAACTGCAACCGGTGAGACATCCCCAGCTGTTGCTGGAGACACGGATGCCGTACTCCTCAGCGTGGTCGAGCGTCCATTGGAGCCCGAAGGAGGACAGCCCCGCCCACACGGTGTCGCCATTCTTGACGCTTACGAGGTTGACCTGAGGAGCGATCCCGAAGTTATGGCCGTCGGCTCCGTAACGCGCCGGGTCGGCGTCGCCGTCACGCGTGTAGTAACCGTTGCCCCCGATCGTCCCGGCAACGTGGGTCCCATGGCCGCTGGCGGCCTCCGTGGTTGGAAGACCGTCTGAAGGGTCGGCGCCGGTGTCGACGATCTGGTCGATCGAAACGGCTTTGACGATCCGGCTTTCACATGGTGCGTACGGCCCGGCAGCACAGTCCCAGCCGCCGAAGTCACGATGCGTTCTGTCGATCCCGCTGTCGGTTATCGCTACGGCCACGCCTTTACCTGTTGCCTCATCCACTGAGAGGCCGGGAACGTCAGACCGAAGTGCACCCATCGTGCCGGCGGTCTCGTCGAACGACCAGACGCCTGTACCGGAATTGCCGAGGCTTCGGGCATGAACATCCAGCGTTGAGGTCGACATGAAACTCGAGATCTTGAAATCGGGTTCCACCGCCAGAGTGGCGGGAGAACCGAGCAACGCAGAAAACTGGTCGGCAGTGACGCGGCCGAGGAAACGAGGGCCGTCTCCGTACCACTTCAGCCAGTTCGTGTGAGCCGTCATGAACCGCTCGATATCGGCATTGCGGCGGTTGAGGGCCACCATCACTTGCAAGGTGCCGTCGTTGCGCACGTACTTCAGGCGCTCCTGGAACTCGGCTGGGAGCTTGTGAGGATTGGCCGCTATCGCACCGAGCACCGCTGCCGGGTCGGTGGCGGTCTTCACCCATCCGTAGCCGGGCGGGATCTCCACGGGACCGGCCACGACCGGTTGGATCAGTGCGACAGCGAGTACGGCTGATACGAACGCGACCAAGGTCGACTTTGACCAAGCCTTCATCCCGGGGCCCCCCTTAGGAAGAACGATTCAGATGTGGTTGTGAGAGGGATTCGCCGCCCCGGAGCGCGTGTCCTGCCCGAGAGATCAGAACAAGCTCGGCGTGCCCGGTTTGTACCGGTTCAGATCAGGGGCCAGGGCAGGGGTCGGTCCGAGGAAGGGCCCGGGAACCGATCCTCGATGAGAAGCGCCTCGATCCTTGCCAGAGTGGCCGCGGTCTCCTGCTCCGATAGGAGCGTCGAGAGGCGACCGGCCAGCTCGGCATCGGACAGCTTGGAGCCGAGTATCTCGAGATCCCGGCGCAATCGATCGCCCAGGGGCTCGTCCGCGTAAGCCCAGATAACGGTGCGGAGCTTGGGCTCGGTATTGAACGTGAGGCCGTGGTCGACGGCCCAGAGCTTGCCGGAGCCATCTTCCAACACGTGTCCCGATTTGCGGTCGGCATTGTTGATCACGGCATCGAGAACGGCCAACGACTTCAGCTCCTCGGCTCGCTCCTCCATGAGGACGAAGTAATGACGTTCAGGGTCATGGTCGATGAACAGTTGGAACGACCCGGGGCCCATGGGAGCCGCCTCACGCAGGATCGTCGGAGGTACGAAGTTCCACCCCGCTGCTCGATCGATCTCCCACGCTGCAACTTCTCGAGCAGCCAGGGTCCCCGGCGGAAAGTCCCACAAGGGACGCTCGCCCTTCTGTGGTTTGTAAACGCATAGGGCCTGCTGGTCGGGCGCGCTGATACGGGCAAGGAACGTGTAGTTGGACGAATAAGGAAGCAACCCCAGGACTTCTATCTCTCCGGTGTGGAGAAGCTGCAGGGTCGGTTCGTGAGTCTCGATCAGGGGACCCCAGCCCGATGCCCGTTCGAAGCCGGGCAGTTGTGTCCGTCCGGATCCATGGGCAGACCACAGAGTTGACACAACGGACGACCTTCCCCGATGACTGCCATCGAGTGAAGGACGAAGTCGCGCACTTGCCCGCGACTCAGGAGATAACGAACCGGGAACTCTTCTTCCTCCTCTTCGGCAGCCTCGGAGGTTGGGTCCTCACCTTCTCGGACGGGACGCAACGAGACCGCCACCAGATCGACATCCTCTTCGTAGGCCAGCCCGATGGTGCCGACGCGCCATTCCGGCTCGATCGGCGCCTCCAACCGAAGGGCGGGGTTCCGCGCCGGCGTCGCGGACACGATGGTGTCTGACTGGTCGAGGAGGACGAGAACCTCTCGCAACTTCTCCGCGAGGATCGCTACCTGTTGTTTCTCGACGAGATACGTATAGATCCCCGCGTCACCGCGGGCCTGGATGAAGAAGGTTCGCTCCCCCGGCTGTCCCGTGTAATCGGCGGCGAACGATTCGGGCTGTATCTCGACCCCACTCATCCGGCCTCCTCATCGACCTGTTCCTGCTTGAACATCATCGGTTGCGCGTTGAGGCCGAGCACCATGGGGCCGTGCTCGCCCAATGCGAGGGTCGAGATCGACCCCGGTGCCACCACGATCCTTTGGAAGAGATCGATGTGAACCCCCAGGTAATGAGCCATCACGAGCTTGATGACGTCGCCATGTGAGACACAACAAACGGCTTCGCTGGGGTGTTCCTCGACGACCTTCTCCACCGCCGCCAAGGCACGTACTTGCACCTCTCTGATCGATTCCCCGTCGGGGAAGCGCGCTCCCGACGGCCATTGCTGCACCTGTGTCCACAGCTTCGTGCGCACCAGCACCTTCAGAGAACGGTTCGTCCACTTCCCATATTCGACCTCGCCGATGCCTCGCAACGACCTGACCGCGAGTCCGTGCGGCTTCGCGATCGCTCGAGCGGTCTGTGTGGTTCGGTCGAGCGGACTCGAATAGATCGCCTTGAGCGGAATCTTCTGCATCGCGTCTGCAGTGGTCGCGGCCTGAACCTTGCCCTCCTCCGTGAGGGGGATGCCGTCCATCCATCCCGACAGTTTCTTGCCGGTATGAGAAGTGACCGCATGCCGCACGAACCAAAGTGTTGTCATGTCACTTCTTACTCACGGAAGAGATTTCGCGATGCTCTCGAGCGCGCTGGGATTCTCGAGTGAAGACATGTCACCGGGATCCTCGCCCAGGATCTTCGCCCGGATCGCACGTCGAAGGATCTTGGCCGACCGAGTCTTGGGCAGCTCTTCGACGAACCTCACCTCCGAGGGTGCAAAGGCTTTCCCGAGCTCTCCGGCGATCACGGCTTTGATCTCGAGTCGCAACTCTTCGGTCGGCTTCACATCCGGTCGCAGGATGCAGAAGCACCACACGGTCTCGCCTTTCACTTCGTGTGGCACACCGACCGCTGCGCATTCGACCACCGCTGCATGCTCGACCGCCGCCGACTCGAACTCGGCAGGACCGATCCGCTTGCCGGCGATATTCAGAGTGTCGTCACTGCGTCCATGAAGGAACCAGAAGCCGTCACTATCGATAGAAGCCCAGTCACCGTGCACCCACACGTCCGGCCATCGCGACCAGTAGGTATCGAGGTAACGCTGTTTGTTCTTCCAGAAACCGCGCGTCATCGCCGGCCAAGGTTTCGTGCACACCAACTCCCCGACCTCGTCCCGAACGGGCTTACCGTCCTGATCGAACACATCCATCGCCATACCGAGGGATGGAGTACCGAGCGAGCAGTTCTTGGTCGGGATCACCGGCGACTGTCCGAGGAAGCATGCCCCGATCTCGGTGCCGCCGGAGAGGTTCATGATCGGCACGCGGCCCCCACCCACCACACTGGAGAACCACGAGTAGGGCTCGGGGTTCCACGGCTCCCCCGTCGAACCGAGGATCCTCAGACTCGATAAATCGTGCTTCTTCACCGGTTCCTCGCCGGCGGGCATCAATGCACGAACGAGCGTCGGCGAGATGCCCAGGATGTTGATTCCGTGACGGTCGATCATGCTCCAGAGACGATCGGGGGCCGGATGATTCGGGGCCCCCTCGTACATGAACACCGCGGCGCCGTTCGCATGGCCGCCCACCATCTCGAGCGGACCCATGATCCAACCCATGTCGGTCACCCAATAGAGGAGCTCGTTGGGCTTCACGTCCAGCTGGTAACAAACCTCCTGCGCGATCTTGACCAGGAAACCTCCGTGGACGTGAACGCTTCCCTTCGGTTTACCGGTCGTTCCCGACGTGTAGGCGATCATGAACGGGGTCTCGGGATCCAGTTGCGGTGATTCCATCTCTTCCGGTTGGTTCCGGAATATCTCGCTCCAGTAGATGTCTCTGGGGCCCATGGATGGCTCGTCATCGCTGAACCGGCGTGACACGATGACCTTCTCGATGGTCGGACACTCCGCGATGGCTGCATCGGCCGTCTCCTTCATCGGTACGCGGGTGCCCCGACGCAAGAAACCATCGGCCGTGAAGAGCACTTTCGCCTCGGCATCGTTCAGGCGGGCGGCCACGGCCGGGGCTCCGAAGCCCGAGAAGATCGGCATGTAGATCGCGCCGATCTTGGCTATCGCATACATCGCGATCACCGCATCCGGGATCATGGGCATGTAGACGCCCACGCGGTCGCCGGGCCCGACACCAAGTTCCTGCAGCCCACCGGCGACCTTGTCGACCGCCTTTGCCAACATGCTGTAGGTCACGGTGCGAACCGCTCCGTCTTCGCCCTCCCAGACGATCGCCGGGTAGCCCTGGCGCGAAACCCTCCATCGGTCGACGCAGTTGTAGGTGAGGTTCACCTTGCCCCCGACGAACCAGCGGGGGAACTGGATGCCTTCCGAGGTATCGACGAGCTGCGAGTACGGCTCGAAGAAGTCGATCCCGACGTCCTCGATCGCTGCCTGCCAGAACCATTCGATATCGTCCTGCGATCTCTGTACCAGCTCGAAGAAGTCCTCGATACCGTGCTTGCGCATCAAGCGAGTGACGTTCGCTTTCTCTATGTAGTCGCTGCTTGGTTCCCACACGAATCCCGGCATGCGAGGCAGGCTATCGCAGCAAAAAGGGCGGCCCGAGGGCCGCCCTTTCACCTATCTCCTTAAGGGATCACCTGACTCTGCGGACCTTGACCCCGTTGCGCATGTCGGGGTGGATGTAGCAAACGAACTTGTAAAGCTTCTTCGCCGGCTTGGGGAAGCTAACAACGTATGGCTCCATGCCGCGTCCGGGAGCTCCACCCAACTGTCCGGCCACTCCGGAGTTCTCCACATCGCTCGCGCTTCTAATGACTCCGTCACCCGACTCGGTCACGTTGGCAGCAGGCAATGCGAGTTCGAATGCCTGGCCCTCAGAACAGCTCGGGAACGGCCCGTTGAAGTTGGCAAGCGTCTCGCCGCCGGATTCGTCGTCCCCATTCGGGTCACACAGCGGAGCCTCGAACGGATTCTCAACGACGTGCTTCGCTGGGTGCGTCGCCGTGTGCGTCTCGTGATAGAGCGCCGAGAAGTCCCAGCGCACCTTGTCGCCCTTACGCAGCTTCAAGCGCGCCGGGTACATGTCGAAGAGAGCGAAGTTCGTGGTGTCGTAACCAGCGTATGCCTTCCATTCACGCTTCCCGTTAGGCAAGCGTGTGCTCTCCTTCATCGTCTGGAGCTGCTCGTGCAGGGCCCCCGCAGCACTGTCGTCGGTGTCGATCGCCGAAGCCTTCGCGGCATCGATCTCCTCCTGGGAGTGCGAGGCAACCTCGTCGGCGACAACGTTCACCTTCATCTTCATGTTCGGGTGGATCCTGCAGATCACCCAGAAACTCGTGCCGGCTGCAGCGTCGATGGTCACGCTGAAGCCCGGGTTCGTCGGCGGATCATCGGGGCCCGTGAACTGCATGTAGCTGAGCAACAGACCCGAATCCAGCTCGGTGCTACCCGTGTACTCACAGGGGTCTTCAGCCGAACCGCAATCGGTCCGGGGCGAGAACAGGTTGTCACCGAGCAGCTTCCAGGGGATCCCGACATTGTCGGGGTTGTCCACGATGCCGTGCCACTCGTCGCCGGGATTCGTTGCCTTCGCGGCTTCCCACTCCTCCGCGGTCGCGTACGACGAGGGAATCATCGTCGCGGTGTGGAACTCGCCGTAGAAGTTGAGTGTGTCACCCTCGTGAACGTTCAACTCGCCGGGATAGAAACGCATCGTCTCGGCCGGCGCACTGTCCAAGTACGCCCCGACCTGGATCTTCAGCGTGGCCTCGTGATCCGCGGAAGCGGTTCCGCCCGGCAACATCAATGCACCCACCAACGCGCTCAACGCGAGCGCGGTCCATCTACGTCTACTACTCAAAGAGAGCCTCCTTACTAGCTCGACTGGCATGCCCATAAGCCCCGAAACACTCTCTCTTTTTTGGGGGCGGGTGACTAGAGGGATTCCGAAATATCCGACTCGATCCGTCTCTCCAGCAGATCGAGCACTAGGCCATCCAGGATGTCCCTTTCCGAGACCAGCACCTCTGCAGAATCGAAGGCCTCCATGACGCCGAGGAGGATCTCGGCCCCCGAAACAATCACGTCCGCTCTCCCGGGCACCAGTCCCGCCGTCTTCTTTCGCTGCTCGAGTTTCAGCGATGCAAGCCGGCGCGCGAGCCTCCTCACGTCGCCGTGCGAGAGGACGGCGTGGTGGGTGACATCGGGGTCGTAAACCGGAGTCCCTGCCTTCAGGGCTGCGAGCTGAGTGACGGTCCCGGCTACTCCGATCAGACGGGTGCTGCCGGGCAGATCCAACGCTTGCTGCGCGTCGCCGAGATGGGTCCGCACGTCCGTCCGGAGCGAATCGAGCTCCTCGACCGTCGGCGGGTCCGACGCGAGGTGCCGCTCGTGGAGCCGGACGCACCCGATGTCGAGGGAGATGGCCCGTTCGGCCGCGCGAGCGCCATAGACCAACTCCGTTGATCCCCCACCGATGTCGACCAGCAACACCGGTTCCTCGGTAACGAGATCGGAAAGAGCACCGAGAAACGTCAGACGGGCTTCCTCCTCGCCCGACAGCATCTCTAGCTCGTGGCCGGTGAGTTTCAGGACACCCTCGAAGAGCTCATGCCGGTTGGCCGCGTCTCGCACCGCGGACGTACCGGCAACCCGCATCAGACCGACATCGAGCTCGCCGCAGAGCGCGGCGTACTCCGCGATGCATGTAAGCGTGCGGGTTAGGGCTTCGTGAGACAGCACTTTGTGACGATCCACGCCCTGGCCGAGCCTCGTGATCGTCAGGCGACGATCGACAGCACGGAAGCTGCCGGGGATGGCCTCGGCGACGAGCAAACGCACCGAATTCGTTCCTACATCGATCGCAGCGACCCTCATCGGGCACCCGGTGTTTCGAAGCACGCCACCCGGCAATCCGGCCAACCGGCTTTCGCTAGGGCGATCGAGCCGACTGGATTGGGTGGATCGCTGAGCTCGTGCGCAACGTGCGCGTGCACGCATTTGACACGCTCCGGTCCACCTCCGGGCGTTGACCCTCGATCGTCGATCACCGCGTGGCCGTCGCGTCTAGCCCGGTATCGATCGATCGCAGACGAGAATCTCTCAACAAGAGTCGCGCTGGCTGAAAGCTGATCTCCCGCCTCTGCCATCCACCCAACCGATTCGAGACTGCTCGCGCGTTTCGCGAGAACGGGACACGTGAGCCAGAACAGGGTCGGGAAGGGTGCGCCGTCTTCCATCACGGGATGGCTCTCGATCGCCATGGGGATACCCAGATGACACCGGGCACTTACGCGCCAGCGACCGCGTGGAACCCTTCCGAGTTGATGCTCGACGATCGCTTTGTCCGCGCTCGAATGAGTGAGCGGGGCGGGGATCGGTGTGCTTACCGTTTGCCCTCTTGGTGACGCTTCAGGTCGACGAGCCGTTCCTGGCTCTGACTCATGAATCGCTTGAGCTTCGATTCGAACTCGGGATCGTGACCGGAACGGCGTGGGCGGTCCTCGTAGCCAGCCTGAGCCTGCTTGATGGACAGATCGATCTTGCCGTCCTCTTTCTGGCCGATCACCTTTACCTTGACCTTGTCACCCTCGTGGACGAAGTCATGGATGTTCCGCACGTAATTGACGTCGACTTGGGAGATGTGAACCATCCCGCTCTCGCCGGATTCGAGCTTTACGAAAGCCCCGTATTCGGTGACTTTCTCGATGACCCCTTCAACCACAGCTCCTACGTCTACCAAGATCCCCCCTGTTTCAGAATGAACACAACTCCACCCTAACGGTTAGAAGAAACCGACGAAATTGAAGAATCCATCGACGAAATCGAGCGGTCGTGGCTCGGGTGGCTGATTGTCCTTCGACGTGCGCTGCGGGGCCCGGTCCCGTTTGCTCGGGGGCATCACCACGATCGAGGTCTCCCCCTGCCGGACTAGGCCGATCTCTCGCGCTCTTTGCTCGAGGAAGTCGGGGTCCTGGAGCCTCTCGATCCGATCCTCGAGGCGTCGGTTGGAACGTTCGATCTGATCGAGGTCCTGCGCCATGCCCGAGATCCGCTGTCTCTGCTCCAGCAGTTGGCGGGTGGGCTCGATCGCCATAGCACCCAGCAACCCCAGGATGAGCACGGCGACGGTTATCTGTGGGGCTAATCCGAAACGCGGCAGGCGGAGTCTCATCGGCCTTTCCATCGTGGGAAGGCCCGCGCTCCTGCGTAGCGGGCGCCGTCTCCGAGAACACCTTCGATACGCAGCAACTGGTTGTACTTCGCGGTTCTCTCGCCGCGGGCGGGAGCACCGGTCTTGAGCTGCCCGGCGTTCGTCGCCACGCTGATATCGGCGATCGTCGAATCTTCTGTCTCCCCAGACCTGTGCGAGATCATGGTCCCGAAGGAAGCGCGCTGAGCCAGACGCACACATTCCAGAGTTTCGGTCAGACTGCCGATCTGGTTCGGCTTGATAAGGATCGCGTTGGCAACGCCTTCGTCGATGCCACGCTTCAGGATCTCGGGATTCGTGACGAACAGATCGTCTCCGACGAGTTGAACCCGATCTCCGATCGCATCGGTAAGCGCCTTCCACCCATCCCAGTCATCTTCACCTAATGCGTCCTCGATCGAGACGATCGGGTATCTCGTCACCCAGTCGGCCCAGAACTCGACCATCTCGGCGCTTGACAGCCGGCGGTTCTCGGACGCGAGCACGTACTCGTCCCCTTCGCGTATCTCGGTTGTAGCGGGGTCGAGGGCGAGAGCGATGTCGCGACCGGGTTCGTATCCCGCAGCGGCGATCGCTTCGAGAAGCAGATCGACGGCTTCCTCATTCGCAGAAAGATCGGGGGCGAAACCGCCTTCGTCGCCCACCCCGGTCCCCAGACCGCGTTGATCCAGGATCTTCTTCAAGTGTTGATAGGTCGTCGCGCCCCATTCCAGAGCTTCCGAGAATGTGGAGGCGCCGATGGGTGCCAGCATGAACTCCTGCAGATCGACTGAGTTGTCGGCATGTGCACCACCATTGAGGACGTTCAACATCGGGACGGGAAGCAGATGCGCGTCCGGGCCTCCGAGGTAGCGGAACAAAGGAAGGTCGAGCTCGATGGCAACCGCGTGTGCGGCCGCAAGGCTCACGCCGAGGATCGCATTAGCCCCCAACTTGGACTTGTCATCGGTCCCATCGAGGTCCCGCATCAAGGTGTCGATCCCCCGCTGATCGAGGGCATCGCGGCCCAACAACGCTGGTCCGATGATCGTGTTGACGTTGCTCACCGCGTGCGAAACACCTTTGCCCCCGAAGCGCTCGTCGCCGTCCCGGAGCTCGAGGGCTTCCTTGGACCCGGTCGAGGCACCCGACGGCACGATCGCTCGTCCCCGAGCGCCGGAGTCCAGTACAACCTCGGCTTCCACCGTGGGATTGCCGCGCGAATCGAGGACCTCCCGGGCGAGCACGAACACGATCTCACTCAATGTTTAACTCCTTCAACATCAGTAACATCAGGTTAGCAGGGGAGGGTGCGGGCTAGAGGGATGTTTTGAAACGAGCGGTCGCGTTGCGGAGAGCACCTTCCGGGTCGACTCCCGCAGAGCGAGCAAGAGCCACGAGCCAGAACAGTGCGTCGCCGAGACCCGGCGGGTCGGCCGGGCCGTCGAGCGCCTCCGCGATGTTGCGCCTCGCCTCCTCGCCCTCCGGTGAGAAGCCCAATGGAGCCGCTCGCTTCTGGGTCTTGTAGGCCTGTAGCAGAGCTGAGAGCGAGGCCGGGATGCCCTCGAACGGTCCCGTGCGCTCCTTCTCTTTGGTCTTGATCGCTTCCCAGTTGCGCACGACCTCGTCCGCGTCGGACACATTGGTCTCGCCGAACACATGCGGGTGGCGGTGCAGAAGCTTGGACGTGATCCGTCGGGCAACACCCGCAAGATCGAATCGGCCGTCATCGGCGGCGAGCTGCGCATGGAAGGCCACCTGCAGCAACAGATCCCCTAGCTCCTCTTCGAGGTCGGCCCCCAACATCCCTCGATCGATGGCTTCCAACACCTCATGTGCTTCTTCGATCAGATGAACTCGCAACGACTCATGGGTCTGCTCGCGGTCCCACGGACACCCGTCTTGGCTCCTGAGTCTCGCCATCACGTAAGCGAGCGTCCCCAGTTCGGCTGCCGCGCGTCGACCCAGGTAGGAACCATGGGCGGCGGTCAACACGTCGGGTAGCCGCGCCGCGCCCGAAGTAACCCACGCGCCATCCCGGGCGAGCTCGAGAACCCGCGGAGAGTCGGGGTCGGTGACAAGGGCCCACCCGTCTTTGCTCGCAGACGGATCGTCATCGAACGCACCCGCCGCGACTCCGTTCGCTCGTAGCCGATCGAGGAGAGGGTGGTCGGGACGTTCGAAAAGAACGCGTTCGCAGGTAGACAGTCGGTCCCACTCGTCCAGCGTGAGCGCCGGGGTCTCGTCGGGCGCCAGCGGGACGACCAGCAAAGGCATCGGCGCCGAAGGGTCTGTCAGCCGCCGAGCGACGGAGTAACGGTGGGCTGTGGCTGGCTCTCGGCCCCCGGGATGTCTTCGGCGGTCGCGTCCACTACTTGCCCGGACTCGAGGTCGAGTTCGCCGTAGCGCGGGTTCACCTTTACGTCGGCATCCTTGTAGGCGGCCGCCAACCACTCGCTCCACACCCGATCCTCGGTCTCGACACTCAACCGCTCGGCGATCTGGTCACTCACTTCTTCGAAGGGGCTGACCCGACGATCGGTGACGCGGATCACATGCCAGCCGAAGTCGGTCTTGACCGGATCCGAGACCTCGCCGATGTCTAAAGCGGCCGCGGCCTGTTCGAACGGCGGAACGAGCTCGCCAGATGAGAAGAAACCGAGGTCCCCACCCTTCCTGGCGTTCGCCTTATCGGTGGAGAAATCCTTGGCCAGCTTCGCGAACGTCTGCTGCGCTTTCTTCTTGGGCGCGGTTCGCGCTTGGGTCCCGATCTGCTCGGCGAGGTTCTTATTGTCGACCAATATGTGTTGAGCGCGCGTCTGTGAGAACTCGTCCTCGTGACTTTCGTAGTAGTCCCGGAGCTCAGCGTCCGTTGGCGCTGCCTCGGCCGTAACGCCGGCACGCAGCTCCTCTTCCAAAAGGCTGTCGCGAACGAGTTGCTCGAGCTGCTCCCGATCGAGACCCTGCTCCTTCAAGGCTTCCTCGAACGCGCTAACGGACGGGAAGTCATCCTGGATCTGTTCGAGCCGAGCATTGAGCTCGTCGTCGGTGACCTCGACATCGAAAGTCTCTGCCCGCGGTTCTAGAACCGATCGCCTGATCAGTTGCGAGAGGAAGCCTTGTTCGAACTGCCTCTGGATCGCCTGAGCGTCTCCTTGCGTCGAGAGGCGCTCGAACTCCGCCGTCCGAGTGAACCGCTCGAGACCGCTGCTCACCTCGTCGACGGTGATCTTCTTACCTTCGACGACGGCAGCTGCCGGCTCTAGGAGGTTCGCACAGGCGCTGGAGAGCAGAACGAGCCCGATCAAGGGGGCCGAGAAACGTTTCTTCATGCGGGCGAGGTTAACTGTTGAAGAACGTTGGTCACCCACTGCACGACGTCCTTGGGGGGCAAAGCACGTTCGGGGATCAAAAGAGTGCGCGATTCCGGCTTCCACTGAGCGTTAGGCAGGATCCGCTGCAATCTGATCTCCTTCGAATCCGTTAGTTCGATGGGACGGATGCGCAGATTCCTGGCCACCGTCGCGGCCTCGACGATCCCCCGGTCGGCCATCAACGCGCGCAGTCGCACCACGTCGAACAACGCTTCAACCGACGAGGGAAGAGGTGCGCCGTAGCGGTCTTCCAACTCGGCATGGACCTCTTTGACGTCCTCTTCCTCGCGGGCCGCCGCGATCCGGCGGTATGTCTCGATGCGCAAGTTCTCGTCGGCGATGTAGTCCTTTGGGATGTAGGCATCCAGAGGAAGATCGATCCTGACCTCTCCGTCCTCTCGCCACGGCATCCCCTTCGCTTCGTCGACCGCCGCCGCCATCAATTTCACGTAGAGGTCGAAACCAACCTCGGCGATGTGTCCGTGCTGTTCGGCCCCCAGGAGATTCCCGGCTCCGCGGATCTCGAGGTCCCGCATCGCGATCCGGAACCCAGAACCGAGGCCCGTGTGCTCGGCGATCGTCTTCAGCCTCTCGTGCGCGTCTTCGGTCAGGGAACGTTCAGGAGGGAAGAACAGGTATGCGTAGGCGCGTTCGTGGGCCCGGCCGACTCGGCCGCGCAACTGGTACATCTGGGATAGGCCCAGCAGATCGGAGCGCTCAACGACCAATGTGTTGACGGTGGGGATGTCCAGCCCCGACTCGATGATCGTCGTACAAACCAGCACGTTCGTCTTCGCGTCGCCGAAATCGATCATCGACTGCTCGAGGATCTTCTCGTCCATCTGTCCGTGCGCGACGCCGACCCGGGCCTCGGGAACGATCTGAGTGATCGTGCGTGCAACGTGATCGATCGTCTGGACGCGCGGGTGAACGTAGAACACCTGCCCATCGCGCAATAGCTCGCGACGGATGGCGGAAGCCACCGTCTCGTCGCTGTAGTCACCGACGTAGGTCATCACCGGGTGACGATCCTCGGGAGGGGTGTCAACGATCGACATGTCTCGTATCCCGGCCATCGCCATTTCGAGCGTTCGGGGGATCGGCGTTGCGGTCAAAGTCAGTATGTCCACGCTCGCACGCAGTGACTTGAGCCGTTCCTTCTGCTCGACGCCGAAACGTTGCTCCTCATCGACTATCACCAGACCCAGGTCGTTGAACGTCACGTCTTTCTGCAGCAGTCGGTGGGTTCCGATCACCGCGTCGACCTTGCCGGCGTTTACGTCGGCGATGACTTTCTTGGCTTCCGCGGCAGACAGGAATCGGGACAACATCTCGACCCGCACCGGGAAGTTACGGAACCGCTCGACGAAGGTCGCGTGATGCTGTTGCGCGAGGATCGTCGTGGGTACGAGGACGGCCACTTGCTTGCCGGCAGTGACGGCCTTGAACGCTGCCCTCACGGCTATCTCTGTCTTGCCGTACCCCACATCCCCGCAGACGAGGCGATCCATAGGCGACTCACTTTCCATGTCGTCCTTGACCTCGTCGATCGCGCGCAACTGATCGGGGGTCTCCTCGTAGGGGAACGAGTCCTCTAGCTCACGTTGCCACGGCGTATCCGGAGGGAACGCAAAACCCTTGGCCCGCGCTCGCTCGGAGTACAGACGCACCAGGTCCTGAGCGATCTCTCGCGTTCTGCGTCTGACGCGGGATTTCGCCTTGCCCCACTCCGCAGACCCAAGCCGGTGAAGCTTCGGTGCCTCGCCGCCGATGTACTTCGAGACGAGGTCGACCTGATCACTTGGAACGTAGAGCGTGTCCCCTTTGGCGTACTGGAGCACCAGATACTCGCGGTGGACCCCGAGTAGCTCTCGCTCGACCATCTCGACATAACGCCCGATGCCGTGAACCTCGTGCACCACCATGTCACCGGGCGACAACTCAAGAGGGCCGATGGTCTGGCGGCGCCGGGACTGTATGCGCCGTCGGGCGGCCCCCGAACGACGACCGGTTAGATCCGACTCGGCGACGAGGGCGAGCTTCGTTGGCTCGCCCAGCACGAAGCCCCGCTCGAGGTCGGCAACAACGATCGCGCCCCCACCGGCACCGTTAGAGAAAGAAGCCCGTTCTTCGACCGGGTAGTCCAAGCCATTGGTTTTGAAGTTCTTTTGAAGGGAGTCCGCCGTCTCTCTCAGTGACGCAGCAACGACCGCCTGATAACCATCCCGAACGAGCTTGGCCAAGCGTTGGAGGATCATCTCCGGCTTGCCCGCGGCCGACGTCCACGTCTCGACCGGGAGAACCTCGGAGCCGGCCTCGGCGAAGCTCGACACGAACGTGATCGATTCCACCGGGGCAAGCACTTCGTCTAGCGGTGCGTAGTGTTTGTCGGAAACCGTCGAAACGTTGCTCCACTCCTCGACCTGTTCCATGACTTCCTCGGCACGATCGCGAACGCGTTTGGGCTCGAGGACGAAGACTGGTGAATCGGTAGGAATCAGAGTCGTTAAGGGAACGAGACCGCCGGTAAGCAGAGGCAACAAGCGTTCGGCCCCCTGTTCGATGACACCCTCAGCGAGCTGTGCCAGCATCGGATCGGTGGAAGTCCCGACGAGCTCGGCCGCTCGTGCGCGTGTTTCGGTATTGGCTCGAAGCTCCCTACAAGGGGCGACCTCCACCGTCCCCAGATCCCCCAAAGACCGCTGCGATGCGAGTGCGAACTGTCTAAGCGAATTGACAATGTCTCCCCACAGCTCCGCGCGCACGGGACGTTCGGCAGCAGGTGGGAAGACGTCGAGGATGCCGCCTCTGATCGCGAACTCACCTCGCCGCTCGACTATGTAGTTGCGTTCGTAGCCCATCTCGACGAATCGTTCGCTTATGTCATCCAGGTCGATGGCAGCCCCGGGCGCAAGAGTGACGACATCGAGCTCACTTGCGCTGGCGACCAGCTGGGTGATGCCCTGGGATGTAGTCACGATGACGAATGCTTCGTTCTTCTGTAGCCGGGCCTGAACGTTCAACCTCCTGCCCATCGTCTCGACGGACGGCGAGAGGGGCTCGCCGGGCAGCACTTCCCATCCGGGGAAGACCTCGGCACCCGCCCGACCCAGGAACGCATGGATGTCGCGGGCGAGGTGTTCGGCCTCGTCACCCCTGGACGTGATCGCCAGCACGGGCCGACCGGTGTGATGTACCGCGGCGGCGAGGAAGAACGGACGTGCGGGCTCAGGGATGGTTATGGGCGCGCTAGCGCGCACGAGATCCTGCAGGTGCTCGTGTGGCAGCAGGTCGAGTAATGGTGTTAGTGGAGCCAAGGCTTTTCCTCTTTCCGCCGATGGTCGAGACCATCGGCGCTCGTGTCTGGCCTCTATACGCGGGTATTTACTTCATTCATGGCACGCTCGACGCCACGCTCGACGATCAGCTCCACCGCGTCCGCGGCCCGTTGAACGATCTCCGGTAGGTCCTTCCTTTCACTGGAACTGAAGTCCGAAAGAACGTGCGCAGCGGCATCCTTGCGTCCGGGGGGCCGGGAGACTCCCGCGCGTACCCGGACGAAGTCCTTAGTCCCCAGGTGCGAAGCGATCGACTTCAGTCCGTTATGCCCGGCTACCCCGCCGCCGATCTTCACCTTGATCTCGTCGAAAGGAATGTCGAGCTCGTCGTGAACGACGATCAGTTGTGCCGGATCGGCCTTGTACCACCGCAGGAGGGCACCGACGGGGCGGCCACTCTCGTTCATGTATGTGGTCGCTCTCGCCAGCACGACGCGCTCACCCGCGAGTTGAGACTCCGCCGTCAGGCATCCGCTCTTGTGCGACTTGAGCGAGGCGCCGGTACGGCCAACGAGTTCGTCGAGCACCTTGGCGCCAAGATTGTGTCGGGTGCCTTCGTACCGACTGCCGGGGTTGCCGAGGCCGACGACGATCCAACGGTCGTCTTCTCGATCCTCTCGGGAGCGGCGGAACAACCGCACGGGCTATTCCTGCTCGGGAGCGGGAGCTTCGGATGCAGCTTCGTCGGTTGCCGCTTCGGCGCCTTCCTCGGGAGCTTCTTCCGCAGCTTCGGCTTCCGCAGCAGCTGCTTCCTCGTCGACCGGGGCCTGTGCAGCGGCCTCCATCGCTTCGAGCTCGGCTTCCGAGATGGGGGCCGCGATCGATACGACAGGAGCCTCGGGGTCGTTAAGGATCTCGAAGTCGCGACCGGATGCCAGCTCGACAACGCGCAAGGACTCGCCCATCTGCAGGTTCGAGATGTCGGCCTCGACGGCTTCGGGCACTGCTGTCGGTAGACAACGGACCCGGACCTGGAACAGCGGGTGCTCGAGGACGCCGCCCTCTTTGACGCCGGGAGCGTCGCCGACAACGTGGACCGGGACGTCGACCTCGACCTCGATCGAAAGGTCGATCTTGACGAAATCTGCATGCAGCAAGGTGCCTCGAACGGGATCACGTTGCAGATCACGGGCCAGAGCGGGGATCGATTCCTTGCCGAGCTGGAGAGAGAGAAGGACGTTCATGCCGGCATCGGTGTGCAGGGCGGTGACGAACTCGCGCCGGTCGACGACGACCGGAACCGGTTCCATGCCTCGGCCGTAGATCACGCCGGGGACCTTGCCGTCCATACGGGCACGGCGGGCGACACCCTTGCCCTTCCCGTCACGCTTCTCTACCTGCAATTTGACTTCTGCGGCCACGCTTAACTCCCTGGCTGGTCCGTGGGGTGGTGCGGCGTAGATCCGCCGCCCGGCGAGTGAGTATAGGCGACCCGGCGTCCACCGGAGCAGCGCTGGGAGGCAGGCCCGAACGCCGACGGGCTCGGCCGTCGCGAGAACTAACTAAGGCTGGTTTTCTCCGTGGAACAGCTCGGAGACGGATTCTTCCTCGAAGACGGCCTTGATCGTCTGGGCGATCGTGGGAGCGATCGACAGAACGACGAGCTTGTCGAGTTGCTTCTCACTGGGTATCGGCAGCGTGTTCGTCACCACGACCTGGTGGATCGGCGAGTTCTTGAGCCTGTCCGTGGCCGGATCGGACAGGACCGGGTGGGTCGCCGCCGCGTAGACCTCGGCTGCTCCTGCGGCGACCAGTGTCTCGGCTCCACTCACCAACGTTCCTGCGGTGTCGATCATGTCGTCGACGATCACGCACACCTTCCCCTCGACGTCACCCACGACGGCAAGCGTCTTCGAGACGTTTCTGACGTCGCCTTGGCGTTTCTTGTGTAGGAACGCCACCGAGCCATTCAGGTCGTGGAAGTCGTGCAGGTGTTGGGTCCACTTCTCTGTCAGGCGGACACGGCCCGCGTCCGGCGAAACGATGACGAAATCGTCCTGAAGCATCCCGGCGAAGTAGTCGGCGAGCATCGGGAGAGCCGTCAGGTGATCGAACGGCACGTCGAAGAAACCCTGGATCTGACCGGTGTGTAGGTCGACGGATAGAACCCGATCGGCCCCCGCCGCCTCGTAGAAATCGGCGACGAGCTTCGACGTGATCGGTTCGCGCGCTCGAGTTTTCTTGTCCTGGCGCGAGTACGGGTAGAACGGCGAGACCGCCGTGATGCGCTTCGCAGATGCACGCTTGAGGGCGTCGATCATCAACAGTTGCTGCATGAGGTGATGGTTGACGGGGGCCGAATGGCTCTGGATGACGAAGGCATCGCATCCTCGAACCGAGTCGTTGAATCGAACGTAGGTCTCGGAGTTGGCGAACTCCTCGATCTCGACGAATCCCAGCTTCATGCCGAGATGTGTGGCGATCTCGTCGGCCAGCTCCCGGCTCGCGGTCCCGGAGAAGAGCATCAGCCTCTTATGAGTCGGAAGCTGCATCTCCCTCCTTCGGGGCCATTCCTTCGGGCTTTTTCTTGTCTTGCTTGTGACCCAACTTATCGCCTTTGCCCTCGATCACCCGCGCCGGGACCCCGACCGCCAGAGCATCGTCCGGAACGTCCCCTTTAACGACGGCGCCCGCGCCGGTCGCAGCCCGTTTCCCGATGTGGGTCGGAGCAACCAGCATCGTGTCCGAACCGATGTAGGCATCGTCTTCGATCACCGTCTTGTGCTTCGCCTGTCCATCCCAATTGCAGGTGATCGTCCCCGCACCGATGTTGACCCCGGTTCCGATCTCGGCGTCGCCGAGGTAGGCCAGATGATTCGCCTTGCTCGAATCACCGATGACTGTTTGTTTCGTCTCGACGAACGTGCCGACGCGCGAACCTTTGCCGACGGTAGTGCCCGGCCGCAGGGAAGCGAACGGCCCGACCGAAGCCTGGGGGCCGATCGTCGACTCCCGGATCACGGCGAAAGAAACGTTCGCTTCGGGGCCGATGCTCGAATCGATCACCCGGGCCTGCGGACCCACTTCGGCTCGTTCGGCGATCGAAGTGCTGCCTTCGAGGAACGTCATTGGATGAATTACCGCATCGGATCCGATCTCGACCGTCACATCGATATAGGTAACGGTGGGATCGAAGATCGTCACGCCCTGCTCCATCCAGTGTTCGCACACACGTTGATGAAGCAGTTTGCGGACACGGGCGAGGTGAGTGCGGGTATTGACCCCGTGTGACTCGTCGATGTCACCCTCGAAGGCAACCAGTGGGTCGCCGCCGGCGCCCAGCAACTCGATCACATCGGTCAGGTAGTACTCGCCCTGACGGTTCTCTTTGTCGATCTTGGCGATGACTTCATTGAGACGCGAAGCGTTGAACACGTAGGTCGCCGTGTTGATCTCGCGCAACGCCTTCTCTTCGTCGCTGGCGTCGGCGTCCTCGACGATGCGTTCCACCTCGCCCCCCGGCCCCCGAACTATCCGCCCGTAGCCCGATGCGTCGTCCGCGTTGGCGGTGAGCAAGGTGGCGCCGGCGACGGCCGCCTCGTGCATCTCCAACATCGATGCGAGTGTCGAAGCCCTGATCAGAGGAGTGTCACCCGCGACCACAAAGATCGGGCCGGACACGCCACCGAGGTGCTCGAGCGCAAGCCGAACGGCGTCTCCCGTCCCCGATGGCGGGTCCTGCAGGATGTGCTCGATCGCACTGCCGAGCCCCTCGCCGGCCAGGACCTCCTTGAATCGTTCGATGTCGGAGGAGACGCACACGATGCGGTCGAGGTTGAGCTCCTCCAACGACGACACCACATGGCCCAGCAGGGTGCGCCCCGCTACCTGGTGAAGGACCTTGGGCAGGCTCGAACGGAGCCGCTTGCCCTCGCCCGCGGCCAGGACGATCCCATACGTCCCGCCGTCACCTACCATCGGCCCTCCTCGTGTCAGCTAGGGGCGAACCGCCCGCTGCCCCGCCTGGATTGCAGGCGGAACAAGCAGCTTTACGCCACGTGCCCCTACGGGGCACTTGGCCCGCTGCCCCGCCTGGATTCGAACCAGAACCTAGGGAACCAAAATCCCTTGGGCTGCCAATTACCCCACGGGGCACTTGGCGCCCATAGTAAGAGCCGCCGACGGTCGAGACCGTCGGCGGTCGGCCTACGACGGCTGCCTGAGCCGAATTAATCGATGCGTTCAACGCAGCGAGGATGCGACGAGACAACGATCACCCTGTCGAATCGCTCCTTCACCTGGCCCGCTATCGCACGAGCGTGAGCCTCGTCTCGAGCGATGCTGAACACCGTCGGGCCCGAACCGGTGACCGCGGCGCCAAGAGCGCCCGCATCAAGCATCGCTTGTTTCTTGCCGGCAAGTTCCGGCCAGAGACTGAAAGCCGCTCGCTCCAGATCGTTGTGCAGCAGGTCGGCGATCTCTTGGATGTCACCCGCTCCGAGCGCAAAGGTCATCGGGGCGCTCCCTGCATCGTCGACCGGATCCATACCGTCCCACGCAGCGTAAACGTCCCTCGTCAACAGCGGGCGGAACGAGATACCCAACACGAACCAGATCGTCGCGGGGGCCGGCAGCGGGGTCAGCTCCTCCCCGCGCCTCATGGCTAGAGCCGTGCCCCCACCCAGGCAATAGGGCACATCGCTGCCGATCGACATGGCGATCCCATGCAGAGCCAGCGGATCGATGTCCATGTTCCACAGCTGACTCAAGCCGACGAGGGCTCCGGCGGCGTTCCCGCTCCCCCCTCCCAGCCCGGCTGCGATCGGGATGCGCTTGGTGATGTGGATCTTTATGCCGGGATTGATCGCGCCGCTGCGGACTAGTCCTTCGATCGAACGCGAAACGAGATTCTCCTCGGCAGTGGGCAGGTCTCCAACGAGGTCCGGATCGAGCGTCATGTCCAGCTCGATGCCCCCGGTCGAGGTCGGCAGCAGCTCGATGTCATCGGCCAATCCGACGCCGTGAAAGATCGTCTCGAGCTCGTGATAACCGTCGGGACGCGTCCCGACAACGCGCAAGAAGAGATTCAACTTCGCATTCGTCCTGATCCGGACGCGGCTATCAATGCCGATTACCGAGCTCATGGACCAATGATGCCGGAGAAACGGGAGCCTCTCAGACGGTAGAGGTGAGCAGCCTTTCGAGAAGAGGCGCAATCTCAGTCAGGCGGGCCTTGTTGAGGAAGGAATCGCTCCAGTCGGGTTTCTCTTCCAACACGGCCGAGAATGCCACGATCCGGGCATCCGGACAGATCGTCCGCAGCAAGATCGCGGTGCCTTCGCCGTTCACGTGCGGCATGAGGTAATCCAGGATCACGAAATCGGGTTGATTCGTCATGGCGATACTCACGGCCTCGAGGGCGTTGGCGGCCTCACCTACAACGTCGAAGGATTCCAACTCGCACATCAGCCGGAGTACGTGCCGGATCTCTTCGTCGTCGTCGACGATCAAGACCTTGGGGCTCTCTCTGTCCATATACCTAGCTCCTGGCTTTCATCCCTCCACTGAAAGACAAGGTAGCAACGGCCCGACCCGGGCGAAAGGGCTTTCGTCACTTCTCGCGCTTGCCGGGCTAGTCCTGCAAGAGGGCGCGAGCAAGCGAGACGAACCCATCGAGACCGATCTCCTCTGCTCGCGCCGACGCTTCGATCCCTGCTTCCGCCAAGACGGTCTCTGTCGGCGTCTGAGCTCCAAAGGTGCCGGCAAGGGTGTTCCGAAGCGTCTTTCGACGTTGCGAGAACGCGTTTCTGACAACCTTCTGCACGAGCTGGTAAGGAACCTCCGGCTGCCGCGGCTTGCGGGAGAACCTGACGATGACCGAGTCGACCCCGGGGATGGGCCAGAAGGCCCGACGCGACACCCGTCCTGCGATCCGAGCACTGCAGAAGTACGCCGCGAGAACCGTGGGAGCCCCGTAGATCTTGCTGCCGGGCTTCGCGACCATCCGTTCGCCGACCTCGCGTTGGGTCATAACGGTCAATGCGGAGATCTGCGGAGCAGACTCGAGCACACGCATCACGACCGGCGTGGCGATGTTGTACGGAAGGTTCGCCACGAGGTTGTCAGCAGCGATATCGGACAAGTCCAGTTCGAGCACGTCCGCCTCCACAAGGTTGACGTTCGGATAACCCTTCGTGACCTCCTCGAGCACGGGGATAAGCCGCCGATCGAATTCGACCGCGATCACGCTGCGGCATTCGGCCGCAAGCCCCACCGTCAGCGATCCGGCACCCGCGCCGATCTCGAGAACATCCGTTTGCGGGCCGACCCCCGCGGCCGCGATGACCTTCCGGATCGTGTTGGGATCGATGACGAAGTTCTGGCCGAGAGACTTCTGAGGTCGGACCCCGTTGCGTTCGAGGATCTCGCGGACCCGTCGAGCCCCGAGCAGTCCTTTCGTCACGTCGACAAGGCGAACGCACGCCGTGTGTTCGCCCGAGTCGATTGGGCCAATCCCTTGACCGGCACCGACCTTGCATCCGCAACGGCAACTCCCACGAATGGGAGATGTCTCGGCTCGTTGGGCTTCCCACGATGCGGAACCGGTGTAAGGAATGGCGAGTCGGTCTCGACGAGGATCCTGTCGTCTGGAACCAATCGCGCTATAGACCGCAGATCCTCCGCGCTCTTGAACGAGGTGTTACCCGCGAACGATATGAACGCACCCAGATCCAACGCGACCCTCAGATGAGTCTCGCTTCCTGACCAACAATGGAAGATCAGGCCCAAGGGAGGACCCTCGACTCGGAGCTGATCCAACGCTTCATCCATCGATTCGCGGGTGTGGATCACAAGGGTCTTCCCGAGATCCTTCGCCATGGCGATATGCGCGCTGAATGCCTCTTGTTGACGGGGAAGTGGAACGGTGTCCCGATAAAGATCGAGCCCGGACTCTCCGATCGCCACCACATTGTCGCTGGTGGCGAGCTCCCTCAGATCGGCTTCGGCAGCCGCGTTCCATGAGTCTGCAGAGTTCGGGTGGATCCCAACCGCCGCGTACACGCCGTCCAGAGACGCGATCTCGACCGCGACACGACTGGAGTCGAGATCGATCCCGACGGTGAGCATCTCCATGGTCCCGGCAAGGCGAGCCCGTTCGACTACCTCGCCGGGGGACTCACCTTCCGCGCAGAGATGAAGGTGGCAGTGCGAGTCGAACCACACTTAGACCTCTAAGCGCGGGAACAGTGGAGCGCCGGGGGCGACCTTGTTGCCCGGCGACAGCGCCCCCCACTCACCGGTGAAGGTTTGACTCGCAACTTCGCCCTCGAGTCCCAACCGCTCCCATAGGGACTGAGCAGCACGAGGCACCAGCGGCGACACCATCATGGACATCAAGCGAAGAGCATCCGACAGTTGGTAGAGCACGACCTCGAGTCGTCGTTTCTGAGCGGGGTCTTTCGCAAGCGCCCACGGCGCCACCTCTTCCACGTAGGCGTTCGCCTTTCGAACGAAGAACCACGCAGCCTTGGCCGCTTGATGGGGCAACACCCGATCGATCGCGTTCACCATGTGGCTGTAGGACTCCCGTTGCGCCTTCATCAAGGCCTCTTCGGTCTCAGTAATCTCACTCTCACCGGGAGCCTCGGGGATGCGCCCGTCGAGGTAGCGCTCGACCATCGACAGGACGCGCGAAACGAGGTTTCCGAAATCGTTAGCGAGATCCGAGTTGTACCGGTCGACCATGCTCTCCCACGAGAACTCGCCGTCCTGTCCGAACGAGATCTCGCGCATGAAGTAGTACCGGTATCCGTCCGACCCGAATGTCTCGATGAGATCGTGCGGAGAGATCCCGGTCAGCTTGCTCTTGGACATCTTCTCTCCGCCGATCTGTAGGAAACCGTGAGCAAACACGGTCTTCGGAAGCGGAAGATCCAACGCCATCAACATCGCGGGCCAGATCACGGTGTGGAACCACAGTATGTCTTTACCGATCAGGTGGACATCTGCCGGCCACACCTCGTCGAACAGCGCACTGTCCCGGCCGTAGCCGACGGCCGTGATGTAGTTCTGCAGCGCATCGATCCAGACATAGATGACGTGCTTCGGGTCCCAGGGAACGGGCACTCCCCAATCGAAGCTGACCCGCGACATCGATAGGTCGTCGAGTCCCTGGCGAACCTTGCCCAGCACCTCGTTGCGACGCGCTTCGGGAAGGACGGATTCCGGTTGTGACTCCCAGAGCTCGATCAACCTGTCTGCGTACTTCGAGAGACGGAAGAAGTAGTTGTCTTCTTCGATCACATCGGGCTCGGTGCCGTGAAGAGGGCACTTGCCGTCGACGAGCTCGTCCTCGGTCTTGAAAGCCTCACACCCGACGCAATAAAGACCTTTGTACGTGCCGAGGTAGATCTCGTCGCGGTCGTAGAGGGCCTGAACGAACTTCTGCACCGGACCTTCGTGGCGCTCCTCGGTCGTACGGATGAAATCGTCGAAGCTGATATCGAGGGCCGCCCACACCTCTTTCCACCGGGGAACGATCTGGTCCGTCCAATCCTTCGGGCTCAGCCCTTTGGCCTCCGCAGTCCGCATCACCTTCTCGCCGTGCTCGTCGGTGCCCGTGAGGAAGTGGACCCGGCGACCCTGGAGCCGGCGGAACCGACAGATGAGATCGGCCGCGACCGTCGTATACGCGTGCCCCAGATGGGGCACATCGTTGACGTAATAGATGGGTGTGGTCAGGTAAAAGACCTGCTCGCTCATGATTTTCCTACTGATTTTCCGGTTTCCCGGTTCGGTCCGACTTGCCCGCTTATAGTTGACCTTGCCCTCACTTGCGGGCTAGATTCAACTACCAATAGTTACCAACTCCTACCAGGGGGAGCGGATGAAGTCTACCGGCGTGGTCCGGAAGATAGATGAGTTGGGGCGGATAGTCCTTCCTTCAGAGCTGCGCCGCGTTTTCGGGATCCGAGAGGGCGACGAGTTAGAGATCAGCGTCAACGGTGAACAGATCATCTTGCAGAAGAGGCTCGACCTTTGTTTGTTCTGCGGAGCGGAGGAACCGGCCGTCGAGTTCAAGGGTCGCAGGGTGTGCGATCCGTGCGCGATGGAGCTGGGGCAACAGAGGCCGACCGAGGTCCGGATCCCGGACACCGAATCCGTCACCTAGTCGCTATTTCCTTTTACTTCCAGTAGGGCGTCGAATACGGCGCGCCTGGGAACCCCGCAGTCGTGGGCCACGCGGCTCATGGCTTCCTTGCGATCGACGCCTCCATCCATGAGCTCCCGCGCCCGGGCGGCCAACTCGGCGGGATCGGTGGACGGTTTGGCTGCGTGGATGGCTCCCCCGATCACCAGGACGATCTCGCCTTTCGGGGGGGATGCGGTGACCGAGGCAGCCAATTCCTCCAAGGTTCCCCTTCGAACCTCCTCGTACATCTTCGTCAACTCTCGAACCAACGCTGCCGGGCGCTCGCCCAGGACATCGGTTGCGTCGGACAACGTGTCGGCGATGCGGTGAGGGCTTTCGTAGAAGAGCAACGTGCGCGGGTCCGACTTCAGCTCTTCCAACCGGCGACGCCGTTCCCCGGCCTTGCGCGGCAGGAATCCTTCGAAGACGAAACGTGCCGGAGGTAGCCCCGACACTGCCAGCGCGCTGACCGCGGCGTTCGGCCCCGGCACCACCTCGATCTTGTATCCGGCATCGACGCAGGCTTTCACCAGCCGGTAACCCGGGTCGGAGAGCCCCGGCATCCCCGCGTCGGAAACGAGGGCAACCGTCCGTCCACGCGACATGTGTTGAAGCAACTCGGTTACGCGTCGTCTTTCGTTCTGATCGTTGTAGGTCACGAGCTCCTTAACCTGGATCGCGAAGTGGCTCAAGAGCTTGCGCGTCCGGCGGGTGTCCTCGCAAGCGACGATGTCTGCCTCACGCAACGTTCTGATCAACCTCTCGGAAGCATCCTCGAGGTTGCCGATGGGCGTCCCACACAGAACCAACTTCGCCGTCACCATGGTCTCCCTTGTCCTGCGCGATGGCCGAGCCCACAGCGCGTCACCATGGTCTCCAAGGCTCGAAGGCATAGCGCACCACGGGAACGAGCACGCTTCTCCACGACGTCTCGTCGCCCTCCAACGAGCGACCCTCGAAGAACTGGCCTACCAGCTCCAACGAGCGACCGTTCTTCGTCACTCCCACATGGTCGGTGATCGCAAGGAGGTTCAGCTCATCCGGCCGGCGCCAGTCTTGATCGAGCCAGACCGAGTCGGCCACCGCCCAGATGCCCATACGCGGCACATCCGATCCCGCCGTCACTTCCTGGAGATGAACAGGCGCGGCAGGGGCGTCGATGTCGAACCCGGACATCCCAACAGCTCGAAGCAGAGAGGCCAACGCCCTCGCACTATCGCCTGCGGCACGTCCCACCCCGCTCCGCCCCGGACCCGGGACGTCGAGGGACGGAGGCTTCGGCGGACTCGGCGCGAAGATCGCGACCGCGTCCGATGTCGACGATCCTTGTTCGGGCATCCGGTCCACTATCAGAGCCGCTTGCGAATGGCCGAGGATCCGAGTCGATCCATCGACACGTCTGATCTGTGCGGCTACGATGCGTGCGATCTCGTCGAGATCCTCGTGCGTATCGCTGCGCCCATAGGGGTTCCCACCGCTCAGATAGGAAAGGTGACGCGTGCGCGCCCGCGTGTATCCGATGCTGCGGAAGTCGAGATCGTGCAGGGCTCCGGTTGTCGACGTCGAGTCCGACCCTCCAAGAAGCAGGAGGGATCCCGGCGAACGGGCCTGTGCGACAGGAGGCGGTGTTGTCAGGTAGCGGTCGTAGACCGTTGATGCGACCAGGATCCCCACGAGGGACACGGTCATCGCCACCGCGATCGCCCCTCCACCGGGATAAGTCCCCAAGCGCGCGTTCTCTCGCCACCCGAGGAGGAATAGCGCGTGGATGGGCCCCAGACATGCAACGAAGATCGCGACCAGCAAACGGCTCTGCCCCCCCAACGCCGACACCGCCGCGCCGGCGACGGCTATCACGACCACGTAAGACATGAAAGAAGCCACCTCTGGCAGTCCGGGGGTGGCCGGTGGCCCGGCCCCCGTATCCAACTTGATCCCCCGGCGACAGAACGAGATAGCGACCCCGAAACCGATCGGTGCGGCAACCCATATGAACGGCGCATAGCGGATCGCCGCACCGCTGAAGAAGAGCACGGCTACCGGAAAGAAAGCGAGCGCTGCCAGTGCGGCGAGCCGAAGGCACCCGAGAAATAGTTTGGCGTTCATCAGGGGGCGTTCGTCCGCCAACGTCAAGGTCGCTCCCAGCACCGCTGCACGTACGAGCACGCTCACGATGACCAGGGCACATAGAGCGGGCCATCCCGTAGCGAAAGCAAGCCAGTGCTTCACATCGAAATACACGTCGAGTGGAAACACCGAGCCTGCCGGCACGCTCGGGGCACGGGCAGGCAGAACGTTGGTCGCGATCAAGCCCCCGACGCAGATGCCCTGGAGCGTCAGCGGCGCGACCGCAGCCGGTGCGCGTTGGAAAACTCCTATCCCCGCAAGAATCGTTCGCACAACGCGGGAGACTAACTATGCTCCGGGCCGTGATTGAGAAGAAAGGTGATGGGCTCGGCCACCAGCCAAGCAAAGAGGTGATGGGCTCGGCCACCAGCCAAGCCAAAGGCGGACTCGAGGAGAACGAGCCCCTGGAGGAACAGGCCGAGACCGACCCGCCAAGCGATTGGACACCCCGGGATCGGGTTGCCGCTCTCGCCGTGACTCTGGTCGCAGCAGCTGTCCGCTTCGTCAGACTCGCCTCCCCCGACACCCTCGTTTTCGATGAGACCTATTACGCCAAAGACGCTTGCTGGTACGTGAACGTCTCCTCCACGATCTGCGACACGAGCTCGGAGATATCTCAGGTCCATCCCCCTCTCGCCAAGTGGCTGATCGCCGTCGGCATACGCCTCTTCGGCAATGACGCCTTTGGGTGGCGGGTGACGGCTGCGATCGCGGGAACCGTGGGAGTGCTGCTGCTCTACCTGCTGGCGCGAAAGCTCCTCCGGTCGACGATGGGAGCAACGTTCGCATCCGGGCTGCTCGCCATCGACTTCCTTCACTTCGTCCAGTCGAGGACGTCGATGCTAGACATCTTCGCTGTCACATTCGGGACCGCTGCCGTCCTCTTCGTCGTTTACGACAGGGAGCGATTGTTGCGAGGAGGGCCGCCGGATAAAGGACCATTGGACCGACCGTGGCGGATCGCGGCCGGCGCTGCCGGGGGTGCTGCTGCTGCATGTAAATGGTCCGGGGCGTTCTTCTTGCTTCTCGTCATCGTGCTCACGATCTCGTGGGAGATCTCGGCTCGTCGCCGAAAAGGAGCGAGCTTCCTGAGTGCGGTGGGCTCAACTCTTGCCAACGAATTGCTCACGATCGTTATGTGGCTCGTCCTCCTCCCCCTGGCCGTTTACACGTTCACGTATCTCGGCCGCCTCGAGCCGGGGGACGACTCCTGGTTCAAAGCACTCTGGGATCGGCACAAGTACATGTACGACTTCCACACGAACCTCGAGTCCCACCACTCCTATGAGTCGCCCGCGTGGTCGTGGCTCTTGTTGAAACGACCCGTGTCCTATTTCTTCGAGACCGACACGCAGGGGCGCTACAAAGAGATCTTCGCTACCGGAAATCCCTTCGTTTGGTGGCCGGCCGCACTGGCCGTCCTGTACGCCGCCTACCGATGGGTGAAAGACAGGAATCTCGCCTCGCCCGAGGGAATCATCGTCGGCGGCTTCATCGCGACCTATCTCGTGTGGCTGCCGCTGTCCTTCACCGGCAGGTCCGCAACGTTCATCTTCTATTTCCTGCCTGCCGTTCCGTTCCTCTGTCTGGCCCTCGGCTATATGGCGACCCGGATCGGCAACTCGTGGGAGGCCAAAGCTGCCATCGCTCTCTTCTCCGTTGGAGCGATCGGGCTCTTCGCCTTCTATTACCCGTTGCTCGCCGAGACGGCGCTGCCCAAACGCGACTGGAACAAGCGGATCTGGAAGTTCGACAACTGCGAGCCGGCGGACCCGGTGCGCACGATCGTGACCGTCACGGAAACGAACGCCGGGAAGCTGAAGACGCGGACGAAGCAAAGTTCTTCGAACGAAAGCCTGCCGCCGCCGGGATGGTGCTGGATATAGGGGCTAGTTGGATCCCTTGGTGACCCTGATCATCCGGATCTCGAAGTCGAGCGTCGCATCGGGAGGAATCACCGGGGGATAACCGTCCGGGCCGTAGGCAAGGTCCGGTGGGATCGTGAGCTCTCGCGTTCCCCCCTCGCGCATCCCGACGAGGCCTTCCTCCCATCCGGCGATCACCTGGCCACTCCCGATGCTCACCGAGAATGGTTCGCCGCCCTCGGAGGAGTCGAACTCATCCCCGTTCTCCAATGTGCCCGTGTAGTGCACGGAAACAGTGTCCCCGCGAGCAGCCTCGACCCCCTCGCCACATTCGACATCGGTGATGACCAACCCGGAGTCGGTCGTCGTCGGCTCGGTCGAGCATTCGGAGTCTTGCGTACACGCAACCAATGTCACCGTCAGGCAGGCAACTGCGATCAGTCGATACACGCCAGGCACACTAACCGGGCCAACTAGCGGGCGAGCTTCAGGATGTTGTTCAGGATCTGACCGCCGGCCACACTCACCGCGTAATCGGCCAGGCCGTAATAGTGGTCGAACTTCTCGGTCGCTGGTGGAAGGACGGCGCCGAAGATGGCGATCGTGCCTTTGCCGAATCGCACCCTTCCCAATCCGATCCTTTCGGCGTCATCGACATGAGCCACACTCTTGCCGCGCGCCTCTTCCCATGCCGTCTTGTCGACCGTCCAGTGAGGTGACGTGTCCTCATCGACCGAGTAGCCCAGGCCAACCTCGTAGTAGGTCTGACTCGCCGTGTGGTGAACCCCCTTCATATAGGGGTCGGTCCATTCATCGACGTTCACGTGCCCGGCACCGAGAAGTTGCTTCGCGACCGCGGCCTTGGGGACGACCTTCAACTTGGGAAGAAGCTTCAAAGCTGCGTCCGTCAAGACGAGGTGACCCCCTTTGCGAACCCATCTCTTCAGCTTCTTCAGGGTGCGTGCCGGCCTCACCAACCGGATCTGGTCGGCGATCACGAACGAGTCGAGCCGTTTGAAACCGCGCATGGCCAACTTCCGAGCCGAGATCTTCTTCAACCGCTTCGTGGAGTATCGAGACATGTCCTTGAAGTACTGCATGCGCGTGGATCGATAGCCCTCAGGGTCATAGCCTTCGGCCGGTTTCGG
>DASQLQ010000100.1:0-18648 GCA_035629935.1 Actinomycetota bacterium | reverse complement strand
AGAGGTTCCCGTCGAACATCGTTGCCGGCGCGTTCAACTTCAAGCCGAGCACGTACTTCGAGGCCGAGACTGAATCTCGTGAACCCGTGAGTGTCGACTTCGGTCAAGGAGGAGGAACCGCGGCCCGCCCGCCGGCGACTTCACCGGATTCAGCGCCGCCGCCGCCAACCGCGACCTGATCTAAAAGAAACTCTCGGGCATGTTGTACGACCGCATAGCGTCGAACGTACGCAAGACGTGGTTGTTGATCTTCGTCTTCTTGGTGTTCGTACTCGCCATCGGTTACGTCTTCGGTGAATACGTCGGGATCGGGTTCTGGGGGATGGGCGGCGCGGCCATCCTGGCGGTCTTCATGACGTGGGGGTCGTACTTCTCCTCGGACAAGATCGCTTTAGCGATGAGCAAGGCGCAACCTGCCGGCGACGATCCCCGGTACGCCCAGCTGCACAACCTCGTGGAGGGGCTCTCGCTGGCCGCCGGCATGCCCAAGCCAAAGGTTTACGTTGTCGACGACACCGCTCCGAACGCGTTCGCCACCGGTCGCAACCCCGAGCATGCAGCCATCGCCGTCACGACCGGATTGCTAGCCCGGATGAACAGGGAAGAGCTCGAAGGCGTGATCGCTCACGAACTCTCCCACGTAAAGAACCGGGACACGCTCGTGATGACCCTGGCGGTGACGCTGGTCGGCGTCATAGTCCTGTTGGCGGACTGGTTCCTGCGGTCGATGTTCTGGGGGCGGGGACGCGACCGGGGCGGACTGGGCGTTCCCTTTATCGTCATCGGCGCCGTCCTCATGGTCTTCGCGCCTTTGATCGCCAAGTTGCTGCAGTTCGCGATCTCGCGACGTCGTGAGTTCCTTGCCGACGCCGACGGAGTCCTGCTAACGCGGCACCCCGACGGCTTGATCAATGCGTTGGTGAAGTTGAAAGACGATCCCACGGTCGTTCGCAGCGCCAGTAAGGCGACGGCTCACCTGTGGATCGAATCGCCGATCGCGCGTCACCTCGGCGAGGGTGGAGCGAAGCATGGCCTGTGGCTAAACCGGCTGTTCGACACCCACCCGCCGCTCGACGAGCGGATCGAAGCCCTCCAAGGAGGGTTGTCGGCACCCGGGCCCGGTCCGGGGGCCGAGACGGCTATGCCGGGGTGATCTCCGAGATCAGGTTCGTTCGCGCGGGCAGATGGCGCTCCAGCGAGATCGCCATCACCGCAGCGAGTCCACAAGCGGCGACCAGCCCGAAGAAGAACAGCACGCCGAGCCCGGCCCCCAAGAAGACTCCCGCGAGCGCCGGGCCGACGATGGTTCCGCCGTTCCACGACAACGAATACATCGCGTTGTAACGACCGCGCATCTCGTCCGGAGCAAGATCGTTGACGATCGCAGGGATCGTCGGCGAGAGAAGAGTCTCTCCAAAAGCGAACAGAACCATCGCCAATACGAATCCGCCCGTAGCAACACTGCCCGAGAAGAATCCCGATACGACCGTCACTCCCCAACATGCGGCCCACGCCAGACAGAGAGCGACGATCGCCCGCGTTCGGCGCATACCCTCGATGCGCTTCAAGATCAGCAACTGCGAGATGACGATGAAGAACGTGTTGCCGGCGAAAGCGATCCCCAGTGCGAACGTCCCGATGCCACCCTCGCTGGTCGCGTAGGCCGGGAACGAAGACTCGAGCTGGGAGTAACCCACACTCGTAAGCACCGCCATTAAGACGAAGACGCGGACGAAGACCTTGTCTCGGAATACATCGAGGTACGAGCCCGCGCCCGCGACGACACCCTCCGTTGGTTCGGCAACGTTCCCGATCCCTTTCAGAACGGTTACCAGCAGAACGATGATCGGCGCAAAGGTGATCGAGTCCAAGAGATAAAGCACAACGAAGGAAGACGCGTCATCGATGTCCGCTAGGAATCCTCCGAAGATCCCGCCGACACCTATCCCGAGATTCAGTGCTGCGTAATGGACGGCGAAGACTGCCGAGCGCGCCCGGGGCTCGACGACACTCGACAACAAGGACTGCATGGAGGGCCAGAACGACGCGAATCCCAGCCCGCTGATACCTGCCGCAACGAATGCATGCCACGGCTCCCTAACGAGTGCGTACCCCAGCATGCCGAACGCGGTGGCCACCGACGCGAAGATGAGCACTCGACGCGAGCCGACCTTGTCGACCAATGACCCCGCAAAGGGACCGGCGAGCACGCCAACCAGCGCTCGGGCACCTATGACCAGGCCTGCGATCTCGATCTCGATGCCCCGGGCACGGGTTAGATAGACGATCGTGAACGGCATCACGAGACCGTTGCCGAAGAACGAGATCGTGTCGCCGGCTAACAGGATCCAGGCGCGCCGAGGAAGATCCGGTATCACCGAGCGGAAACGCTTCACGAAAGCTTCGACACCCAGGTTGCGACGGCGTTTATCGCGTCGAGCAAGGCCTCACGAGTGGATCGGCCGGAGGACTTCCTGACCTTGAAAGAGTGGTCTCCGTCGTCGATCACGACTAGATCGCTGGGTCCCAGCCGGCCGCGGACCTCCTCGAGTGTGTCGAGGGGGCAGAACGGATCCCTCGTTCCCTCGACGAACAGCATGGGCACCCCGACATCGGCAAGATGCGCGTCCCTGATCCGATCCGGTCGGCCGGGAGGATGAAGGGGATATCCGAGAAAAACCAACCCATCGCAAGCGGTGCCGCCGGCCGCTATGTGTGATGCGATCCGTCCCCCCATCGACTTTCCCCCGAGCACCAAGGGGGCCACGGCCTCAGGGCGGAGCGCCTCTACCACCGATCGGTACGTCTCTTCGAGGAGCGGTTGCCGATCCGGGGCTTTGCGTGACTGCTCCGTGTAGAGGAAGTTGAAGCGGAACACCGTGAGGTCGAGCTCTGCCAGCCCGCGAGCGAACTCCTGCATGAACTCGTGATTCATCCCTGCGCCGGCGCCATGGGCCAGCACGATGGTGCCGCCGGAAGAATCCCCGCCGTCGACGGCGACCGATACCTCTCCCGAGGGTGTTGTGATCGTGTGCATGGTCCGAATCGTTATACAGGTGATGGGCTCGGCCATCGGCAGGAATTAGGACTCGAAAGGGCGTGCGCCCCTATACTCCTGCCGCGCAATTCCCCACGCAGGGAGGTCTCTAGGTGCTCGAGCGAGTCTTGATGACGGTCCTGATCCTTGCTTCCCTTGGTGCCTTCGCGCTGCGAGCGCGCGACCTCGTCGGTTATCTCCAACTCGGCAAGGACGACGACCGACTGCCCCAGCACTGGGGACAGAAGATCAAAGAGCAGCTCGTAGTCGTGTTCGGACAGCGAAAGTTGCTGCAGTGGACGATCCCGGGTGTGATGCACTTCTTCATCTTCTGGGGCTTCGTGATCCTGTTCACGACGATCGTCGAGGCGTTCGGCGCGGTGTATCAGGAGGGCTTCCACATCCCGTTGATCGGACAATGGGGGCCGCTCGGTGCGCTTCAAGACTTCTTCGTAGTTGCCGTCCTAGCTGGGATCGCGGTCGCCCTCGCCATCCGGAAGATCCAGCGGCCCGGCCGTTTCCGCGGCTCTCATCTCAAAGAGGCCGATTACATCCTTTATGCGATCACGGGGATCATGCTCACGATCCTTCTGACCAGAGCCGCCGAGATCTCACTCGGACACTTCCCTTACGACACGGAGTGGACGCCTGTTTCGGCTTCGTTCGCTGCCCTGTTCGACGATCTGTCGGTCGCTACCCGTGATGCGTTGGACACCATCTTCCTGTGGTGGCACTCGCTGATCATCCTGGGCTTCCTCGTCTACATCACATACTCGAAGCACCTCCACATCATCACGGCGGGCGTCAACGTGTTGTTCACCTCGGAGCGACCGAAGGGCGCTCTGAAGCCGATGTACATCGACATCGAATCGATGTCCGAGGACGACACCTTTGGGGCTGCGAAGCTGACTGATCTCACCTGGAAGCAGTTGCTGGACGGGATGACGTGCACCGAATGCGGGCGCTGCCAATCACAGTGCCCGGCATGGAACACGGGCAAGCCGCTCTCGCCCAAGTTGCTGATCATGGACATCCGCGATGCGATGTTCGAACACGGCCCCGTGTTGTTGGAGGCGAAGCGCAAGGGCGAGGATGCTTTCAAAGAGGCCGTCGAGAACCTGCCCGATCTGAATCCCACGGTCGTCGAGGACGAAGTCATATGGGATTGCACCTCGTGCGGAGCTTGCGTGCAGGCGTGTCCGGTGAACATCGAGCACATCGACACGATCATGGACATGCGCCGGAACCTCGTGATGGGTGAATCCAGGTTCCCCAAGGAGATGCAGAGCGCGCTTCAGTCGATGGAGACCACGGGCAACCCGTGGGGCCAGCCTCCCCAGGCACGTATCGAGTGGATGAAGGGGACCTCAAAGCAGGAACCGCTCGAGATCCCACACATCTCGGAAGCGCCCGACGCCGAGGTTCTCTTCTGGGTTGGCTGCGCGGGGGCCTATGACGATCGCAACAAGAAGGTCGTCTACGACTTCGCGAAACTGATGCAGATCGCGGGCGTGAAGTTCGCCACTCTGGGCCCCGACGAGAATTGCAACGGTGATCCCGCCAGGCGCATGGGGGCCGAATACATCTACCAGATGCTCGCCGAACAGAACATCGAGCTCTTGAAAGAAAACAAAGTGAAGAAGATCGTCACTATCTGTCCTCACTGCTTCAACACGATGTTCAACGAGTACCCGCAGTTCGGAGGCACCTTCGAGGTCATCCACCACACCGAGTACCTGGCTCAGCTCGTGAAGGAAGGGCGATTGAACCCGGCTGGTGCGATGGACAAGAAGGTCACGTACCACGACCCCTGCTACCTCTCCCGTCACAACGATGTTTGGGAAGGAGCGCGCGAGGTGATCGAGGCCATCCCCGGCACCGAGTACGGCGAGTTGCACCGGCACGGCCACAACACCTTCTGTTGTGGAGCCGGCGGAGCGCGGATGTGGATGGAAGAGAACATGGGTAAGCGCGTCAACAACGACCGGACCGACGAGGCTTTGGCTTCGGCTTCCGACACGCTTGCAGTCGGCTGTCCCTTCTGCAACATCATGCTGTCGGACGGTGTAAACGAACGCAAAGCGGAAGACAAGATGCAGGTGCGTGACGTCGCGCAACTGTTGTTGCAATCGATCGAATTCGCGCCTTCAGACGAGCCTTCTTCGAACGGGAACGGGTCCAATGGTCACGACTCGAACGGGAACGGCCAGGACTATCCCGCTACCGAAGAGCAAGAAGAGATCTCCGGCAGTGCGAAGGGGCCCGGAGACCCCGGCACTACCTAGCGGGGGGGACGGTCCGCCAGTCCTCGAAGTTCTCGAAGTAACGCGACGGCGTCGGGCCTCGCTGCCCCTGATACTTGGAACCCACCTTCGCGCTGCCGTAGGGGTTCTCCGCCTCGGATGTCAGCTGGAAGAAGCTGATCTGTCCGATCTTCATGTTCGGGTAGATCGTTATCGGAAGGTTCGCAACGTTCGACAGCTCGAGCGTGAGATGGCCCTCGAAACCCGGATCCACGTAGCCGGCCGTCGAATGGATCAGTAGCCCGAGCCGACCTAACGAGCTCTTGCCCTCGAGCCTGGCGACGAGATCGTTCGGCAACTTCACGTACTCCGCCGTTGATCCGAGCACGAACTCGCCGGGATGGAGGATGAATGCCTCCTCCTCCTTGACCTCGACCGCTTCGGTGAGGTCCTCCATCGGCTTCTTCACATCGATGTAGGGGTGCCGGGCGTTGTGGAAGACGCGGAAGAACCGGTCCACGTGGAGGTCGATCGACGAGGGCTGTACGGCGGCTTCGTCGTAGGGATCGATCGAGATCCGCCCGGCGTTGACGGCGGCTCGGATATCCCGGTCGGAAAGAATCATGGCGGGAAGTGTATCCAGGCGACTCCGTCTTCGGCCGTTTTCGCGACCGAACCAAGCAGCAGATCCTCGGTCCTATCCGTCTCATTAATAAGTAGCCGGGAGAAGGGTATAGAGCAAAGATGAAGATACGAAAGCCGGGTGTGGTGCTGATCGTCTTCTCATCAGCAGCGATCATTTTGGCGCCCGGTGTGGCGTCGGGAACCTTTCCAGGTGACAACGGGCTCGTCGTGGTGATCGGCGAGGAGATCAAGACAGAGGACGAAGAGGGCAATCGGACATGCGAGTTCAGCAGCCCGACGGACATCTACACGATGCAACCGGACGGCTCCGAGGTCGATGTCTTCCACGACGCTCAGGGTTACGCGCAATCGGCGAAATGGGCGTCGGATGGTGAGAGCCTTGCGGTTTCGATCGTCGATGACGATGCTCAGGGAGCTGGTGTCTTCACGATCGCTGCGGATGGATCGGACCTGCGCACCGTCATCGATGAAGAGGCCGATGAAGCAAACCCGGCGTGGTCTCCGGATGGTCGACGCATCGCATACGAGCGAGGCTGGCGAAGGCGGGGAGGCACCAACGTCTGGACCATCAAGCCGGATGGGACCGATCGCAAGCAGTTGACGAGTCATCGCGCAGAGGACGGCATGCCGGCGTGGGCACCGGACGGTAAGCGGATCGCGTTCGCCAGCTCCCGCCGCGGTGGTGGTTACGACATCTACACGATGAACCGGCGCGGGGCCGACACCGATCGCGTGACCAAGAACGCCACGCTCCAGCGCCGACCCAACGGCAAGAAGCGATGGGGAGGACTCACGACCTTGTCTTGGTCGCCGGACGGCCGCTGGATCCTGTTCGAAGCGAACAAGGGGGACGGCGCTGCGAATGTCTACAAGGTACGCCCTGATGGCTCGAATAAGAAGCGGCTGCACGAGGGTCGCTACCCGACGTGGTCGCCGGATGGGAGCAAGATCCTGTTTCTGGGCGACGTCACACCGTCGGGCCGGTGCACGCCGGAGCTGTACGAGATGGACCCGAACGGAGCCGGCGTGAAGAAGCTCACGACGCGCAACGACGTCGGGATGTATCACCTCGACTGGCAGCCCCGCTGAAGGTCCCGCTTTCCTATAATCGTCAGTCGTTGCGGGTGTAGCTCAATGGTAGAGCTCTAGCTTCCCAAGCTAGTTACGAGGGTTCGATTCCCTTCACCCGCTCTGCGAAGCGGGAGCGGGCAGGCGGCGTAGCCGCCGAAGGGAAGCGAACACGCCTCTCCTTCGATTCCCTTCACCCCGCTCTGAGCGCCCCGGCGGCCGGCCGCAGGCGCCAATTCTCCGGTTCTACTTAGACGGATTACGCAGTTTGCGTATTTAAGAAAAGGGACAAACGGGCCGACTATTCCTATGGGCAACTCAACGCCCACGGGAGGCTCGTATGTCCACGATCGCAACTGACGTAAAACAATCCACCCCGCGACGGCTCGTTCGCAATCTCACCGGCTGGCTGCCGAAGGGCGGTTCCCTGCCGGAAGAGGACTGGGCCAGTCGTCACCGCGCCATCACATGGCTGCTCGCGGGTCAGGGAGTCGGCCTCTTCGTCTTCGGATGGGTGCGTGGCTATCCGATACTCCATCTCGTCTGGGAATCACTGATCCCGATCCTGTGTGCGGTCATCGCTCAAGCCCCCCGCGTTTCCCGCGAGCGCCGAGCCGTGGTCGCGACCTTCGGGCTGGTGGCCGTTTCCGGACTCTTCGTGCATCTGTCGGGTGGAACGATCGAGGGACACTTCCACTTCTTCGTGATGCTCGCCGTCATCTCCCTGTATCAGGAGTGGCGAACCTTCCTACTCGCCATCCTGTTCGTTGCTCTGCACCACGGCGTCGTCGGTACGCTCGATCCGGAGGCCGTTTACAACCACGCTTCCGCCGTCGCCGATCCATGGTCGTGGGCTTTGATCCACGCGACCTTGGTACTCGCCGAAAGTCTCGCGTTGGTCGTCGCCTGGCGGTTCAGTGAACAAGCCCATGAACATGCTCGAGCGGCCGGTCAGCTTCTGATCGAGGAAGCACAGCGGCGGCGAGACGAGCAGGCCGAAGCCCGGGCTGAGTTGGAACGACGCGAAGCCCAACTCCAGGAAGCACAGCGGATCGCCAGAGTAGGCAGCTGGGATTGGGATCTGGCCACCAACGCCGTCGAATCCTCCGACGAGCTACTCCGGCTCTTCGGCGTTCACCCGGGGATCGATCCAGAGCCTGACTTCACCTCTCTTATGAACCGGATCCACCCAGAGGACCGCCCCGGTGTCGACGAAGCCATCGAGCGAGCGCTAGTCACTCGCCAGCCCTACTCGATCGAGTTCCGCATCGTGAAGCCGGACGGTTCCGTCAGCCACGTCATGGCGCTCGGGCAAGTCATCACGAACGCTGAGGGGATCCCACAGCGCATGGTGGGCACCTGTCAGGACGTGACCGAGCGGATGCTGCTCGAGATGAAGCTGATGCAGTCGCAGAAGATGGAGGCCATCGGCCAACTCGCAGGTGGTATCGCTCACGACTTCAACAACCTGCTGGCGATCGTCACCAACTACGGGCGCTTCGCACGCGACGAACTCGCCGAAGGCAGTCCCGTTCGTGACGACGTCGAGCAGATCATCCAGGCCGGGGAAAAGGGCGCCAAGCTGACCCATCAACTACTGACCTTCTCGCGCAAAGAGGTCGTCAAGCCCGTTGTGCTGAATCCCGCGGATCACATCTCAGAGATCCAGAAGCTCCTCTCGCGGACCATCAGAGAAGACATCCACCTATCAACGAAACTTTGCCCCAACGGGTGGTTGGTCAAGATCGACCGAGGGGAATTCGAGCAGATCCTGATGAACCTAGCGGTCAACTCCAAGGACGCCATGCCCGAGGGTGGAGCCCTGATAATCGAGGCTGACAACGTGATCGTCGGCTCCAACGACGAGGCATACGGCACCGACCTGAAGCCGGGGGAATACGTCCGCATCCAGGTCAGCGACACCGGGTGCGGCATGGATAAAACCGTCCAGTCACGGATCTTCGAGCCGTTCTTCACCACCAAGAACATCGGACAGGGAACCGGGCTTGGGCTCGCCACGATCTACGCGATCGTCCAGCGCGCCGGAGGATCGATCTCGGTGTACTCCGAGGTCGGCAAGGGATCCACCTTCAAGGTTCACCTGCCGAGATGCGTGGATGCCGTCGATGAAGAGAGCCGGGAGTCCGAATCCGAAGAGTTGGTCGGAGGCAATGGCGAAATGGTTCTCGTAGTCGAAGACGAAGCGGCCGTCCTCGAGCTGACCACACGGATCCTCTCCAGCGCCGGCTACGACGTTCTGACCGCGATCAACGGAGACGCCGCTTTGGATGTCCTGGCGACCCAGTCCGTGGACGTACTCGTCACCGACGTCGTCATGCCCGGCATGTCGGGCCGAGAACTGTCCGAGCGGGCGGGGCTGAAGACCGTCTTCATGTCGGGGTACACCAACCAGCTCATCGATCAGCAGGGGATCCTGGCCCGAAACGACGTGCTGGTCCAGAAACCGTTCAAGCCCAACCAGTTGCTGATTGCTGTACGGAACGTGCTCGACGCCCCCGTCACGGCGAAGTCCGCTTAACGGCCCGCCAGCAGGGCCACCTCCCGAGGGGGCTTTGCGTGGCCCCCCCGGACAAAGTGCCCTCGGTCTAGCCGTGCGGCCAACCGAGCAGCTCCAGGATCAAGTCGAGGTCGTCCATGTGGGGGCTCACCTCCTCCCGCGCAACAGAAGTGGCACATAACTCGCAAATTAGTACAAGTTAGGCACGGAGATAAGAAAGTCCTGCTTGATTAACATTCGCCCCTTATGTTGTTAATGTCTGCCCATGACACAGAGCGAGCAATTGGGCCGCCGCATGCGGCGTTTGCGAGTGGAACGAGGCTTAACTCAGGCCGACCTTTCGGCCCCCGATTACACGGCGGCGTACATCAGCACGATCGAGGCCGGACGTCGGATCCCCTCGCCCGCGGCGCTTGCACACTTCGCACGGAAGCTGGAAGTGGACCCGGAAGAACTTGCCACCGGCCGACCGACCGCGCTACCTGCCGACTTGCGCTTCAAGCTTCACGACGGCTTGCTCAGTCTTTACTCCGCGGAGTACGAAGCTGCTGACAAACTTTTCCTGCAGATCGAAGAGGCCGCATCGACCTATGGGATGGATCGCATTCGCGCACAGGCAAGAGTCGGCCTAGCCATTTCAGCGGAACGACGTGGCGATCCAAGCGAAGCGAGCAAGAACTTCGAGGAGGCTCGCGTCTTGCTGCAGAACGAGCCCGCGTCCCTGTGGGTGGAAGCGATCGCCGGGCTCGCTCGCTGCGCTCAACTCGGTGGCGAAGTGCGGGAAGCCATCCACATCCTCGAGACCTATCTTCTCGTCCTCAAGAAGAACTCACTTCCAGACCCCTTGGCATTGATGCGCGCACACTCGTCGCTGATCTGGCCATACACAGAAGTTGGGCTCTTCAAGAAAGCACGGGAGGCGGCCGCCGAAGCTCTCCGGTTGGAGCCGAAGGTGGATGACGCTAATCAGGTCGCGAACATGCACCTCAATGTTGCACGAGAACTGTTGCGCGAAGGTCGTAGCGGCGACGCCATGACCTCCCTACAACGAGCCGAGGACCTCTATACGACCCTCAATTGGAAGACCGAGATCGCGCGAGCACACGCGGCACGAGGGATCGTTCTCGCGGAAGAAGGAGATCTCGAAGGCGGACGCAAGGAGCTCCAGGTCTCGCTCAAACTGATCGAAGGAACGCCGGACTCCCTCATCCAATCGCGAGCTCTGAACGAGCTCGCGATTGTCGAGCGCATGGCAGGCAACGACACCCAAGCCGTCGAGATCCTCACGCGGTCCCTCGAGATGCTCGTCGACTCCGACGTGGTCGAGCTCGCCTTGGCGAACCACGAGATGGCACGCTGCCTGAGCCGGTCGAACCCGAAGAAAGCGGAGGAACACCTCAACACGGCGATCCGGCTGTACGAGCGAGCAGACAAGTCGCTGCAGGCTGCAACTGCGTACCGGGAACTCGGGGATCTGCTCTCCGAGCAGGGCGAGCTGGACCGGGGGCGCAGCGCTTACCGAGAGGGTCTGGTCTCGCTCGAGCCCGCTTAACCGCCCTCGCCGCTAGATGCCGGGGGCCCGGGCGATCGAAGCGAACTTCGTGTACTGGTTCATGAAGGCCAGGTGCACAGGACCAGTTGGACCATTGCGGTGTTTCGCCACGATGACCTCGGCCTCACCCTTGCGTTCTGAATCGGGGTTATAGAACTCGTCGCGATAGATGAACATCACCACGTCCGCATCCTGCTCGATCGCCCCGCTGTCACGAAGGTCACCGAGCGTCGGTCGCTTGTCGGTTCGACTCTCGACCAAACGGTTCAGCTGCGACGCGCACACCACGGGCAGATCCATCTCTTTCGCCAGCATCTTGAGGTTCCGCGAGATGTCCGACACCTCTTGCTGGCGACTCTCGGACTTGCGTGGGGACTGCATCAACTGCAGGTAGTCGATAACGACGAGACCGAGTCCATGCTTGGCCTTGAGTCGCCGGCACTTCGCACGCATCTCCATCAGGTTCACGTTCGGTGAGTCGTCGATGAAGATCGGTGCCTCGGCGAGGCGACCGAGCGCGGCAGACAAACGCTGCCAGTCCATCTCTTGCAATGTTCCTTTGCGAAGCCGTTGTGAGTCGACCTTCGCCTCCGACGCGAGGAACCGCTGAACGAGCTCGAGCTTGCTCATCTCGAGACTGAAGATGACGACAGGGATCTGCTGGCGCATCGCAGCGTGCAAGGCGAAGTCACCCATCAGTGCGGTCTTTCCCTGCCCGGGACGGGCGGCGACGATGACCAGGTTCTGTGGTTGGAATCCCGCTGTCATGTCGTCCAGGTCGGGAAAACCGGACGCGACACCGGTGATGCTCTCGTCCCGCTCGCACAGGATCTCGATCTGCTCCATGGCTTGGCTGAGAAGCGGTTTGACCGGAGTGATGTCGTCGCGGAGACGTTTGTCGCCGACGCTGTAGACCAGCTCTTCGGCTTGGTCCACCGCTTCCGACACCTCCTCGGGAAGCGCGAAGCCGATCTCCTGGATCTTGTTACCGGCATCGATCAATCGGCGCAACAACGCGTGCTCTTCAACGATGCGGGCATAGAGGACGGCGGAGGAAGCGGTCGGATACGCATCGAGCAAGCTGCCGATGTAAGCCTTGCCCCCGATCTGCTCCAGCGTCCCCCGACGGCCCAGCTCGTCGGCAACGGTGATCGCGTCGGCGGACTCGCTGCGGTCGGTCAGGGCGATGATCGTGTCGAAGATCTCGGTATGGGCCGGCTTGTAGAAGTCGTCGGAATGGACGATCTCGAGAACGTTCGCGATCGCTTCCTTTGACTCGAGCATCGCCCCGAGAACCGACTGCTCTGCATCGATGTTGTGAGGTGGAACCCGGTTGGTTCGAACCGGCTCGAGAGATACCGCCCTTTGTGCCAACTTCCCTCCGCTTCCAAAGCCTGCTGACTCATGCCCGCTGACCCAGGCCCGTTAACCGAACGTACGTTCGTAAATGATGACGGGGGTGTACGACAGGAAGTCGGATTTCCCCCGGGGAAGTGGTGCGGAGGAGACGCTAGGGCCCGCCGACTGTTGGCAACAAGCCCCTGCTACCTGTGATGCGCCTGTGGAGAACTAGCTCCAACTGTGGACGAGAGGAAGCCAAGCACGAGCGCCGGCGGCCTCGGCCGTCGGCGAGAACACAAGCGGTGGGACTTAAACAGCCGGTTCTTCTTCGTGGGCGATGACTTCGACGTTCACGGTGGCGTGGACACCCGCGTGCAGGTCAACGTCGACGCTGTGGGTCCCGAGCGTACGGATCGGGTCCTCCAGGCGGATGTTGTGCCGGTCGACCACCTCTCCAAGCTGGTCCTCGATCCCACGAGCGATGTCCGAGTTCGTCACCGACCCGAACAACTTGCCGTCCTCACCGGCGCGGGCCGAGATGTAGACCGGCGCGGATTGGAACCTCTCGACGCGAGCCGTGGCCTCGGCACGATCCTTCTCTTCCTTCTCGGCTCGAGAACGTTGCATCATCTCGGCCTGTTTGAGAGCACCTTTGGACGCGTGCATCGCCAAGCCCTTCGGAACCAGAAAGTTGCGCGCATAACCATCGGCCACGGTTACGACGTCGCCCTTGTGTCCCAGGGATTCGACGTCCGATGCCAGGATGACTTTCATCAGCTCACCTCGTGGAGTAGGGAAGTAGCGCCATCTCGCGCGCGTTCTTGACCGCCGTTGCAACCAATCTTTGGTGCTGGGAACAGTTCCCCGTGACGCGCCGAGCCCGGATCTTGCCGCGGTCGCTCATGAACTTGCGCAGTAGCGCGATGTCTTTGTAGTCGACGTAGGTCACCTTGTCCGCACAGAACTGGCAGTACTTCTTCTTGCCTTTGCGTAGGGGTGCGTTCTTCGACTTTCGGTCTCGGTCTCTGTCTCTATCTCTTGCCACTTAAAACTCCGCCTCCTCGGCTCCACCGGGGCCGGGGGCTCCAACTGGAGCAGGTGTGCCCCAATCGCCGCCACCGCCGCCGCCACTCGGCTGTGCCTGACCACTCGAACGGTTGGACTTCTGCACGGTGGCGGTTGCCCACCTAAGTGACGGTCCGACCTCGTCTACCTGGATCTCGATGCGAGAGCGCTTGCCGCCCTCTTGATCTTCCCAGCGCTGCTCCTGCAGGCGGCCGACCACCATCACACGCTGACCCTTCTGGATCGACTCGGCCACGTTCTCGGCCATGTCGCGCCAGCACGAGCAGCGAAAGAATCCATCGAGCCGGTCTTCCCACCCACCGCTGGCGTTCTTGAAGCGCCGGTTAACCGCGACGGTGAAGTTCGCAACCGGGAGCCCCGAAGGGGTGAATCGCAGCTCGGGATCGTCCGTAACGTTTCCGACGAGCGTAATCGTGTTGTCTGATGCCATCTCGTTCTCCTAACTCTCTTGTCGATCCCGGGCTATGCGGAGACGTTCTCTTTCTGACGGGCTGTCTGCGGGCGCAGGATCTTCCCGCGTATGTACTCGTCGGAGATCTGCAGGACCCGTTTCAATTGCTCGACGGTGGGCTCTTCGGCCTTGAAGTCCACAACGAAGTAGTAGCCCTCGTATTTGTGGTCGATCTCGTAAGCGAACCGGCGATTACCCCAGCGGTCCACCTTTACGACCTCGCCGCCGGCCTCTGAGATAACCGTTGAGACCCGTTCGACGGCTTTCTGGATGTCGCCCTCTTCGAGGGCGCCGTCCACGATCACCATGACTTCGTAGTCGCGCATCTCTTCCTCCTCCGGACTCGAGCTATCGCTCTGAGGCCCTCCCGCGGCGATGCCGCCGGGTCGGGCAGGGGATTCGGCAGCTTTTGCTACCGGCCGACGATGCTAGCACCTCCCTTCGTTCCTTCCTTCTTCGCCGAACGTCTAGACGTTCGGCGTTCGACGGACCGCCCCGGTTATTGACTCTCTAAGCGGGGGCCTCTTCTCCAACAGGAGTGACTTTAGGAGGGGGGTGTGACACAACTTCGTCCGCGGATTCCTCCGCCGGAAGGTCGGCTCGCCTGCTCGTTAGGAACACGACGAAGAGGGCCGCCAGGAGGGCAGCGCGCCCGTACACGCCGTACTTCATCGCGATGAATGCGGGGTCGTCCGTCGACGCCCCGAAAGCCGACTCGAAGTAGAACCGGAACACCCCGATGTAGACCATCAGGTCGACGGCGGCATAGGCCGCCCACCAGAGAACGTGGACGCTCAACATCGCGAAGAACGGCAGCAGCCACAACGTGTACTGCGGCGAATGAACCTTGTTCCACAACAGGAACGCTGCGAGCATGGCTCCGGCGACCTGAAGGAACGGGTACTCGCCGTCGCCGTCGCGTCGCCGAGCGTCCCACAACCCAAAGCCGAGGGCGATCACGAAGAGACCCACCGTCAGACCACCGGTGACCAGATTCAATCTGTCCGGCGTCATCTCGGGGAACCTCAGAGCCCAGATGGAGTCGAAGTTCGCCCCCCTCCTGCGGTGGAAGGCAAAGGTCGCCCACCACCCTTCCAGATTGATCAACGCGAACGGAAGGTTCACTGCGATGAACGTGCCGATGCCTGCCGCTGCGACTCCAAAAGCCTTCTTTACCTCGCGCCGATTCAGCATGTACAGCGCCAGCGGAGCGAGGAAGAAGATCGGATAGACCTTGAGAGCTCCTCCGATCGCGAATGCAACCGCCGCCCACAAAGGTTGGCCTCTCTTCCATGCCCAGAACCCCGCGACCGTCGCGGCAACGACTAGCAGGTCCCAGTTATGGAACGCATAGAGAACGATGGCCGGTGATGCGGACCACATAAGAGCACGCCACCCGACCAGGCGTGCCAAGAGATAGGCAGTCAGCAACCCGAAAGGCGCCAGGGCGACGGCCGAGACCACCAGGTATGCGTTCGCGTCGTGCGTGACGAACGTGCCCACGAACCACATGAACAGCCCGGTCAGAACGGGGTACTCGATCCCACCGTTGATCAGGTCGGTTTCCGTGAGCTCGGCAGAGACATAAGGGAAGAACCCCGCGTCGATCCCCCGGATCGAATAAAGCGGCTGGATGTCGTTGTAGCAGAGATGGCTGTACTGGCGGGCGTCATCCCACGGCTGCAGGCATTGACCTTTCAGGAGGAAGCCAGCGATCAACGTGAGCGCGCAGATCCCGAGAACGGTCAGGACGAGTTTGTTGCTACTCGTGATCGCTGGGGCCTCTGGTTCGGTAGCTATGGGTCACCCTCCTCCTCGCGTCGCCCCTCTCGTTGTTCTCTCGGTGAGGGCGTGATCAGTGGTGTCGGCTCCTGCGTCGGAGACGGTACCGGCGTCGGCTCGGGCTCCGGCGTCGGCTCGGGCTCGGATGGTTTGGGTTTGGGCTCCTTCGTCTTGTCGGGCTTGGGCGTGCCCGGGGGGGCCGGCGGCGGGGAGTTGATGATCGTGTCGGGAAGATCGGTCGGTATTGCGAACGACGCAGCCGGAAGATCGGCCGTCGCCGCGAGCATGAAATCTCTCCAGATAACAGCGGGGCTCACGGGGGCGCCGCCGCCCGTGACCTCGTATCCGTGCACCGGGCGACAGAGCTCCGGATCGGAGCAGTAACCCATACGCGGAACTAGCTCGCCGTTCTTCTCGGCCGGATACCCCTCCCACACCACGGTCACGAGCTGAGGCACGTACCCCGCGAACCAAGCATCGACGTTCAGCTGTGTGGTCCCGGTCTTCCCTGCAACCGGCCGCCCGATGTTCGCTACCGTCGCGGTACCTCCCTGCACCACGTGCGTAAGGGTTTGATTTACTACGTCGGCGGTGTTCGCATCGACGATGCGCTCCATCTCGAGCTCGTCTTCTTCCTCGCAATCGACCCCGCGTTCGGGCCGGTACCTCTTCAAACATTCATCCTGGCTGTTCGTGATGTAACGGATCGGTTGGATCTCAGGCAACACGCCGCGGCCGGCGAAGGCCGCGTACGCGCGCGCCATCTCCACTGGTGTGACGTCGAGGATCCCGAGCGACAGCCCACAGTTCGGATCGATCTTCCGTTCGAGCGATGTCCCCGACCGATCGAACTGCAACTCATCGAGAATGTCGACGAGTTTCTCCGTACCTACCTCGTGAACCAACTGCGCATAGACGGTGTTCACAGAATTCGTCGTTGCCTGATCGAGGGTCACGGTTCCGTAAGAGGATCCTCCGTAGTTCTCGACCTCCCATGGAGGAAGGCCGTTCGATCCTGCGCACGGTTCGGGTATGTAGGCAGGACTCGCGCCGGAGAACCTAGATGCGGGCGAGATGCCTTCTTCGATCGCGGTGAGCAGCGTGAACGGTTTGAAAGCAGACCCCGCCTGACGTCCCGGAGGGTCACTGGCGAAACTGAATCCGCGCGCGGTCCGAACGTTCGTGAAGTTGCGACCCCCTACGTATGCACGCACCTCGCCCTTCGGTGTCGTGGAAACGAGGGCCGCCTCCGGATCCCTCTTCTCCGTCAGGATCGAATCGACGGCCTCTTCGGCCGCGTCCTGGAGATCGAGGTCGAGGGTCGTGTAGATCTTGAGACCACAGGTGTAGAGACAGTTCTCGTACTCGGGATACAGGTAAACCTTGCGCAACCACTCCATGAAGTAGGCCGCCGGCTGCTGGCGCCGATCGACGTGGCCCTTCAACTTGACGCGACCGCGGGACGCCCTGGTCACTTTGGACGCTTCGATGTACCCCTGGTCCTGCATGTCGGCGAGAACGCTGTCGCGACGGGACACTGCACCCTGGGGATTGGCATCCGGTTGATAGCTCTCCGGTGACGGGATGATCCCCGCGAGGTAGGCGGCCTGACTGAGCGTGAGCTCCGAAGCATGCCTATCGAAGTAAGCGCGAGCGGCAGCTTCGATCCCGTATGCACCGCGGCCCAGATAGATCGTGTTCAGGTAGAAACCGAGGATCTGTTTCTTGGAGTATCGGCGCTCGAGCTTGATCGCAAGCACCGCTTCCTTCATCTTCCGGGAGAGCGTTCGCGATGGGTCCTCGAGCACAGCGTTCTTCGCGTATTGCTGCGTGATCGTCGACCCTCCCTGAGAGATCTCACCGCCCGTTACGTTCGCCCATGCGGCCCTGACGATCCCTCGCACGGAAACGCCGTTGTGCTTGTAGAAGTCGCGATCCTCTGCCGCGATGACCGCCTCGCCGACGTAGTCGGGCAGCTTGTCGGTATCGATCAGGAACCGGGTGACCTCGCCCGTGAACGTGCCTATCAACCGGTCCTGAGCGTCGTAGACCTCGGCCGAGGAATCCAGATCCAGGTCCGAGGGCAGAGGGATCGAGGCGAACGCGTAAGTGAGTCCGAGGATCCCGCCTCCCACGAAGATTGCGCCGATCGGCAGGAGCCAGCCGAATCGCAGCAGGAAACGCTGCAATCGTGAACGAGGCTGAGCCTTAGCTCGCGGTTTCGCGCGTTTGCTCGACCTAGTTGATCTCGGCACCATCGAATACTAGGCGGGCCACGTCCGAAAGGACGGGGTTAGAGGAAGCCCAGTTGGAGGCCGCGCAACAAGTACCACCCAGTACAGAGAAGCGCCGCGACGGCGATCGAGGCGGCGGCCCACTCGACGGGTCGGGCGCTCGAGCGAGGCAGAGCCGCGAGTGACAGGTTGACCGAACCTGCAGACGCAGCGGGGGCGTGGGTACTCGGCCGGACGCCGAAGCGCGCGGCGATCACCCCGGCGATCACAGCCAGGACGTTGAGAGCAAAGATCCGCCCGGATGCACCCCCACCGCTTCCGATAGCGCGCGGCCACAGGCCGGCTGCAAGGACGGTGAAGAAAAGCACCCAGGTCGCTATGACGGCGCTCGGTTGGTAGTGCTCCGCCTCGACTCGGCGACCGACCCGAGCACCGAGCATGACCCCGGCCGCGACGGCTGCCGGCAGCAGAGCGGTAACCGCCGTCCAAGGGACCGCCTCCAGAACCTCCTGTGTAGCGGTGGCTTGGTCGAATGAGGCCACCGCTGCCGCAACGATCGCGGCGAATCCCGCGGACGGCGGAACGAAGGCTACGAGCAAGCCTCGCTCGATCTGAGCTCGTCCTTCCGCCAACGGCCAGAGCAAGACCGAAGTGCCTGCCAACAAACCCGCGGCGGCCGCTTGCCACGGGG
>DASQLQ010000099.1:0-3175 GCA_035629935.1 Actinomycetota bacterium | reverse complement strand
CCGCCGGAGATCGAGTAGACCGCCAGACCATCGCCGGAGGGCGGCGCACAGCGCGCGAACATGGCCGACACCTCGAGCAGCTCGTCGAGCCCGTCTACCCGGGTCATTCCGAACTGGCGAAACACCGCGGACATCACACGGTCCGAACCGGCGAGATGACCGGCGTGAGTCTGAACCCACGACTTGCCCAACTCGGTTCGCCCAGATTTAACGAAAGTGATCGGGACGCCGCGCTCCAGAGCGTGGTCGGCCGCAAGCATGAGTGTCCGTCCATCCTTGAAACCCTCGATGTATCCGGCGACGACGCCGACGTCGGGTTGGTCGGCGAACCACCGGATGAAGTCGGCCGACTCCAGGTCGGCCTCGTTTCCGGTTGGGGCCCATCCCTCCATCGGGATCCCGATGTCCTGGGCCTGATAGATCGGGCGGCCCTGATGGCCACTGTGAGTGATCAAACCGATCCGCTTCCCGGGCAGGTCGCGGCGGAAAGGCTGAAAGGCGTTGAGGGTCGTGTTCGGGCCCAGTAGGTGGATCTCGTTGTCCGCGACCAGAGACTCGATCTCTGCCTGTTTAGCGGCTCCATCGGCGCCCGTCTCGGCGAACCCGGCAGCGAAGATCACCGCGAACGGGGCCTTCTTGGCGATCGCATCTCTGAGCGGTCCGACGGCATCGCTCACCAGGATCAGGACCACGTCGACGTCCTCCGGAACGTCGAGTACGGACGGGTAGCACTTTTCGCCGGCCACCTGGTCCCGTTTCGGATTGACGGGGTAGACCCTCCGGCCGAGCTCCTTGGACCAGTTAGATACCAATCCGTAGTTGAGCATCCCGGCGCTACCCGGGGTGTCGGAGGCACCCACCACGGCGATGACCTGCGCGTTGAAGAAGGGGTCGAACTCGATGTCCCGGAGCTCGACCCGTCGCCCGCTGACGTCTAGTCGGTTCCGGTTCGCCATAAGGATGTAAGTTTCTGACGGAGTGTCAGATATTAGCATTGCCCCCGTGTCCCTCCCCGAGGAGTTCCTCGAACTCGCCCAACGCGTGAACAACTGGGGCCGGTGGGGGCCTGATGACGAGATCGGCACGCTCAACCTCATCACTCCGGACCTCGTTCGCAGCGCTGCCTCGCTGGTGAAATCCGGTCGTCGGATCTCGTTGGCGATCCCGCTATCGGAGGAAGGACCGCAGACCGGGGCGGTGCCCGGAAGGATCAACCCCGAGCGGACCATGACCCAGGTGAACCAACCGGTCGGCGATCCATCGCAGATCAGGGTCAGCGACGACGCGGTTCGGATGGGTCTCCAAGCGGCGACCCACTGGGACTCTCTTGCCCACGTGAGCTACGACGGTCGGATGTACAACGGCTTCCCGCCGGAGTCCATCGACGAGTCCGGTGCTACGCGATGCGGCATCGACAAGGTCCGAACATTGGTCGGCCGGGGGGTGCTGCTCGACGTTGCCCGGGCGCGCGGAGTGGACCGGGTCGAGGGCGCCATCCCGTTGACGGGGGACGACCTCGATGCGGCAGCGGAGTTTGCTCGCGTCACGGTGGGGCCCGGTGACATCGTCCTGATTCGCACCGGTCAGATGCAGCTGTTCAAGGAGGGGGATCGCAGGGGTTACGTCGCGCCCGCGCCGGGACCGGCGATGAAAGCGGCCGCGTGGTTCCGGGAACGAGATGTCGCTGCCGTAGCGACAGACAACATGACGTTCGAGGTCTTTCCGGGCGAGCGAAAAGACTGCATCCTTCCCGTGCATCTCCTCAACCTGGTGGAGATGGGGCTGACCCAAGGGCAGAACTTCGACCTCGAAGAGCTGTCGGAGGATTGCGCGGCGGATGGCGCGTATGAGTTCTTGCTCGAGGCGTCACCGCTGCCGTTCGTGCGGGGCGTTGGGAGCCCGGTGAACCCGGTAGCGATCAAGTAGAGAAGAAAGGGAAAGGCATGGCGGAGTACGAGACTCTGCTTTACGAAGAGGACGCCGGTGTGGCGGTCGTTACGCTCAACCGGCCTGACGTGCACAACGCGTTCAACGCGCAGATGCGCGCCGAGCTGCGCGACATGTGGGACTCGGTGCGTGAAAACGACAGTGTGCGCTGCATCGTGCTCACGGGCGCCGGCGAGAAAGCGTTCTGCACCGGTATCGATCGCAGCGAGATCCCCGACGACGTCGAGTTCGACCCTTTGAAGTTCGATGACCCCGGCGGTGATCTGGGGCCGAAGAGTCGATCGCTGTGGAAGCCGGTGATCGCCGCGGTCAACGGAATCGCCTGCGGTGGCGCGTTCTACATGCTCGGAGAGTGCGACTTCATGATCGCCGCCGACAACGCCACGTTCTTCGATCCGCATGTGACGTATGGGATGACGGCGGTGTACGAGCCGATCCTCATGTCCCCGCTCATGCCGTTCGGAGAGCTGATGCGGATGGCGCTGCTCGGAGTTCACGAGCGGGTGTCCGCCCAGCGCGCGTACGAGATCGGTCTGGTATCCGAAGTCGTTCCCGGCGCGGAGCTATTGAAGGCCGCCCGGAGCGTCGCCGAGATCATCGCTTCGCAGCCGGCCCGCGCCGTGCAGTCGACCGTCCGGGCGCTTTGGACGGCGCGAGACATGACGCTTAGGCACGCGCTCGAGATGGGTGGGGAGTTCCTCGCGCTGGGGACACGGGCCGAGGACCTGCGCGAGGGACAGGAGACGTTCGCCTCCGGCCAGCGGATCGAGTGGAGGTTGCGGTAATGACGTTGGTTGCCCTCCGCTACGACCTCCGGTCCGCGCCGTTCGCCGAGACGAAGCATCCCGAGCTCTATGGGACGTGCCTGGAGCAGGCGGCGTGGGGCGATCAGAACGGCCTCGACTTGATCACGCTTTCGGAGCACCACGGAGTGGAGGACGGCTATTTGCCGTCACCGTTCACGATGGCCGCGGCCGTAGCGGCCCGGACGAACCGGATCGCGATCACGATCGCCGCGGCTCTCTTCACCGTCCACGACCCGATCCGTCTCGCCGAGCAGATCGCGGTGGCCGATCTGGTCAGTGAGGGTCGACTCAGCATCGTCGCCGGGGCCGGGTACGCGGCCCGCGACTTGGAGATGGCCGGTGTCGAACCCAAGGAGCGCGGCCGGCTCCTCGTCGAAACGATCGAGATCCTCCGGCAAGCCTGGACCGGAGAGCCGTTCGAG
>DASQLQ010000098.1:0-10646 GCA_035629935.1 Actinomycetota bacterium | reverse complement strand
CTCCCCTGTAACCGAGCGCCGGGAGCGCTCGCTCGATCGTCTGACCCTGCGGGTCGGCGATCCCCTGCTTCAACATCACGCTCACCCGAGCCGAGTAGGACACGCAGCCTCCTTCGTGACGAACAAGCGCGTCGGAACTACGAACGTAGCCATCGCCGCCACCAGGCACAGCCCCGCCACAGCAGTTGCTAGAGCCGCACGCCGGCCCTTGACCCCACCAACGACATCGATGCCCCGAAACATCAGATACACGGACCAGATACCGAGGCTGACCGCTATCGCGATCGAGAACGCTGCCCATGCCGTGGACAAGGATTCGTTGAGTGGCGTGGTCGTAAACGTATCGGTGCCGACGATCAACAGATCGAGAGGTAAGAGCAGGACGAGGACGAAGATCTGCGGGAGCGCCGATGCTCCCCAGACGAGGCGCAGTTGCGTGCCCGAAGCCGACCCTCTCAGTCCTCTAACCACCTTGGGTCCCAACAAGCCCCACACGGCCATCGCGACAACTGCCAGGAGCGCCCCGACCACCAGGGTCATGGCGATGTAGGGACCGACGTAACCGGCGGTACAGACCTCACGAAGTTTGAATAGACCACCGACCTTGAGCCACAGCGCCGCCAGAGATGCGCCCCCGACGGCACTGATCACATACGAGGACAACCCTTCGACGGGTCGCCGACCGGCGCGCGCGCGGCGCTCTGCGGCCTTCGCTGCGGCTTCGAATCCCTCTCTGGGTGCAAGCAAGACCGTCCTGAGGGTCAGACCCAGACGGGCCGAAGCCCGAGACCGCTCGGCGCGCGTACTACCGGGCGCGTCGGGGTCCGTGATGGATCGATTCAAGCAGAGACCTCTTTGAGCCACGCATCGAAGGGCCGGCCCGAGACCTTTTCGTACGCTTCCACATACCTGTCGCGGGTTGCCAGCACGACGTCCTCAGGGAGATCCGGAGGCGGAGGCGAATGGTCCCACCCGCTCGCGTCGAGCCAATCCCTCACGTATTGCTTGTCGAACGACGGCTGAGGCTTCCCGGCTTCGTAAAGGTCCTGGGGCCAGAAGCGGGACGAGTCCGGTGTCAGGACCTCGTCGATCAGGATCACTTCGCCATCGAAGACCCCGAACTCGAACTTCGTGTCGGCGATGATCACGCCGCGCTCGAGGGCCACAGCGGCCCCTTTCTTGTAGATCGTCAACGCGTAATCGCGCGCGGCGTCGTAGATGTCTTTGCCGGCGATCTCGGCAGCCTGCGCTTCGGTGATGTTCTCGTCGTGACCGGTCGTTGCCTTAGTCGCGGGCGTAAGGATCGGCTCCGGCAGTTGGGCAGACTCGGTTAGGCCCTCCGGAAGCTGATGACCGCAGACGGTTCCCTGCGCCTTGTACTCCTTCCACCCTGAGCCAGACAGGTATCCCCGCACGACGAACTCGATCGCGATCGGGTCGGCCTTCTTGCAGAGCATGGCGCGACCGGGGAGATCGTCGATCCCGACATCGGGAAGCTCCTCGGCCCGGATCGACAGCAAGTGATTCGGAACCTCGTCGGTGATCTCGAACCAGTAGTGGGACAGCCCGGTCAGAACCTTCCCTTTATCTGGGATGTCCTGGGGTAGCACCACGTCGTAGGCGCTGATGCGATCGGAGGCAACCAGCAGCAGTTTGTCGCCCTCGATCTCGAAGAGCTCGCGGACCTTCCCGGAACCAACGTGTTTTGGTGAAGTCACTACAAAGACTCCAATCTCTTGAAGATTTCGCCTGCATGTCGAAGATAACGCGCCGGGTCAAAGCACCCTTCGATTTCGTCGGGATCGAGGTGTTGAGTCACATCGGGATCGGACTTCAACAGCTCCTTCAGGTGCCGACCCTCATCCCATGCCGCCATCGCGTTGCGCTGGACCAACTCGTAGGCGGTCTCTCGCTGAAGCCCTTTCCCCAGCAAGGCAGTCAGGACGCTCTGGGAATTGACCAAGCCCCATGAAGCATCCAGGTTGGCGGCCATCCGCTCCGGGTAGACGTTCAGCTCGGCGATAACCCAGCGCATCTTGTCGAGCATGTAATCGAGCAGGATGCAGGCATCTCCGAGAGTTATCCGCTCGACCGACGAGTGGGAGATATCCCGCTCGTGCCACAGGGCGACGTTCTCGAAGCCGGTCATCGCGTAAGCCCGCAGTAACCGGGCCAGGCCGCAGATCCGCTCGCAGGTGATCGGGTTCTTCTTATGAGGCATCGCCGAAGACCCCTTCTGACCGGGCTTGAACGGCTCCTCGGCCTCGCGGACCTCGGTCCGCTGAAGATGACGGATCTCCTGGGCGAATCGCTCGAGCGAGGCCCCGGTCGTGGCGATCGCGGCCAGGAACTCCGCGTGGCGATCGCGGGCGACGACCTGCGTGGCGGCATCCTCGATGCCCAGACCCAACCGCTCGCAGACGAACGACTCGACCTCGGGGTTCAACTGCGAGTAGGTGCCGACCGCTCCGGAAAGCTTGCCGACGGCGACCGCATCACGGGCGGCTCGCAATCGATCCCGATCGCGAGCAAGTTCGAACGCCCATCCGGCGAGCTTCACGCCAAACGTGGTCGGTTCCGCATGAACCCCGTGGGTTCGTCCGGCCATCACCGTGTCCCGGTGCTCCAAGGCCTTCTGGCGGACGGTCTCGGTCAAGCGACCGACCCCCTCGATCAGAAGATCGCCGGCATCCCGCAAGGAGACCGCAGTGGCGGTGTCGAGAACATCCGACGAAGTCAGTCCGAAATGGATGTGCCGGCCCGCGTCGCCGACGTTCTCGCGCACGTTCTCGACGAAAGCCACAACGTCGTGCTGGCGCACCTCTTCGATCTCGGCGATGCGACCGACGTCGAACGCGGCCTTCTCTTTGATCTCCGTCAGCGCCTCGATCGGCACCTCCTGGAGGCGGGTGCGGGCCTCGACGGCGAGGATCTCGATCTCGAGCCACCGGGAGAACTTGGCGTGCTCGGAGAAGATCGCAGACATCTCTTCACGGCTATAGCGGGGGATCACCCCCTCATCCTATTTGCCCCCTGTGTGACCCCTTTATGGGAGGTCTAGACCACGGCCTAGACGTAACCTCGTCGGCATGACCGGCGGATCCCTATCGTTCGATCGCGCAGCGGAGTTCTACGACCAAACTCGCGCTCTTACTCCGGAAACGATGGAGCAGCTCGTTCCGAACCTGGTGAAGGAGCTGCGCGGGCCCACACTCGAGATCGGGGTCGGAACGGGCAGGATCGCGTTGCCGTTGGCAGCCGCCGCGGTCGATGTGACCGGGATCGACATCTCCGCCGCGATGCTCGACAAGCTCCGGCAGAAAGACCCCGACCGAACGGTGTCCCTGGCTCTGGCCGACGCTTGCGATCTCCCCTTCGCCGCAGACACCTTCTCGGCCGCCGTCGCCGCGCACGTTTTGCATCTCATAACGGACTGGCGAAAAGCGTTGACGGAACTCATTCGTGTCGTGCGGCCACACGGAACGATCCTGATCAATCTCCACGGTGAAGGCAGCGGGCCGTGGGTCGCGATCTGGGCGAAGATGCAGGAGATCCTAGGAGACAAAGCCCTGCGCCCGGGAGCCGATCGGCTGGCCAGCGTCGACGAAGAACTCGAGGCGACCGCGGCACGGATCAGGGAGCTTCCCCCCTTGATCGATCGACGACTCGTCGTACCAGGCGAATTCATCGACATGGTCGAGCGCGGCTGGTACTCGTTCACCTGGTCGCTGCCCGACGAAGATGTGCGCGCTGCAAGCGCAGAGGTTCGGGAGTGGGCGCGCGAACGCTATGGCTCGCTCGATCGACCGGTCGAGAATGAGTACGAGGTGGTGTGGCGGGCCTACGACCTGCCCTGACTAGATCTTGAGGCCCTCAGCCATCTGCTGTTTGAAATCAACGAGGCTCTGCGACAACGCGCTGTCACCGGTTGCGATGATCTCGACCGCCAGCACGGCTGCATTCTTGGCACCGCCGATGGCGACGGTCGCAACCGGCACCCCCGGTGGCATCTGAACGATCGCGTAGAGCGCGTCCGCCCCCGCCAACCCTTCTTGATAAAGCGGTACGCCGATCACCGGTAGATACGTGTGCGCGGCAACTACCCCCGGAAGATGTGCGGCAAGACCAGCCCCGGCGATGATCACCTTGAGTCCCCGGTCGACCGCGGTGGTCGCGTACTCCGTGACGCGATTTGGGTTGCGGTGAGCCGACATCACCTCTATCTCCCAATCGAGCTCGAACCGATCGAGTACGTCACCGGCCTTCTTCATCACGTCCATATCGGACTGGCTGCCCATGATGATCCCGACAACAGCGCTCATACCGGGCTCCGCGAGATTGCTCTGTCGGCGATGTCCAAACGCATGTGTTTCCCCTCGAAGTCGATATCGGCCGCAGCATCGTAGGCGCGCTGACGGGCTTTCTCGAACGACGCTCCCACAGCGCTCACCGCAAGGACCCGCCCACCCGACGTCCTGATCACCCCGCTGGAGTCTTTGCTCGTCCCCGCATGGAAAACCTGGACGTCGTCATGCCGATCGGCGGCCTCCAGACCCGTGATCTCGAAACCCGTCTCGTGGGAGCCCGGATAGCCACTGGAAGCCAGAACCACGGCCACACAAGCTTCGGGTCGCCACAGCGCGCGCATGCCGGCCAGCTCGCCGGTGGCACATGCGCTACAGATCTCGCCGAGGTCGCTGTCGAGACGGGGGATCAGGGCTTGCGTTTCCGGATCGCCGAAGCGGGCGTTGAACTCGATGACCTTCGGACCCTTCGACGTCAATGCAAGCCCGGCATAGAGGGCGCCCACGAACGGCGCTCCGGTCTCGGCGGTTGCTTGGACCATCGGACGTATGACTTCCTCGACGACCATGCTCGTGAGAGGCGGAGGGCAAGCAGGAACCGGGCTGTAGGACCCCATCCCACCCGTGTTCGGTCCGGCATCCGCGTCGAACACGCGCTTGTAATCCTGCGCCGGTTCGCAGGCCAGAACATCGTGGCCATCGACGAACGCGATAACCGATGCTTCCTGTCCGTCGAGGAACTCCTCGACCACCACGCGTTTACCGGCATCTCCGAAGCGCCCGTCCACCAACCTTTCTTTCAAGGCCGCTACCGCTTCGTCCCTGTCCTCCGTGACCACCACGCCCTTGCCCGCCGCCAAACCATCGGCCTTGATCACGTAGGGAGGGCCGAGCTCGTCGAGATAGCCGATCGACTGGTCGAGGTCTTCGAAGACCCGCCATCCCCCGGTAGGGATCCCGGCGCGCTCCATCAACTCCTTCGCGTAGGTCTTGGATCCTTCGATGCGCGCTGCTGCACCGTCGGGGCCAAATACCTTCACCCCGGCAGCGCGCAGAGCATCCGACACACCGGCGACGAGTGGGGCCTCTGGTCCGACGACGACAACGTCGGGTTTGCATCGCGCGGTGAGCTCCAGGACGGCCTTGGGATCCTCGATGTCAGCGGTTTCAAGCGTCGCAAGGCGTTCGATGCCGGGATTGCCGGGGGCCGCGATCAACTCATCGACGCTGTTCGAGCGCGCGAGACCCCAGGCGAGAGCGCTCTCGCGGCCCCCGGAACCCAACAACAAGAACCTCACGACATCTCCCGCAACCGCACGATCTCGTCTCGGCTCGGCCCCACGGACACCCACGAGATCGGCGTCGCGAGCAGCTCCTCGAGGAGCTCGAGGTACGCGCGGGCTTCCTTCGGAAGATCCTCGGTCTCTCGCGCCCCTGTGATGTCCTGCGACCAGCCGGGCAACTCTTCATAGACAGGTTTGCATTTGTTGAAGATCGTTTGGTTGGGGGGCATGTGTTCGTGGCGTTGACCTTCGAACTCGTACGCGACACACACCTTGATCTTCTCGAACGCCGACAGAACGTCGAGCTTCGTGATCACGACCTCGGTCAAAGTATTCAGTCGCGCTGCGAACCGACCGGCAACCGCGTCGAACCATCCGCAACGACGCTTCCGACCGGTGGTCGTTCCGTACTCCTGGCCCGCTTCGACGAGGATCTCGCCGTCGGCAGGGTCTGCCTCGGACGGGAACGGACCCGAGCCCACCCTGGTGCAATAAGCCTTCGAGATCCCGATGATCCGCTGGATGTCCAACGGACCGACGCCTGCCCCCGCGCACGCGCCCCCGGCTACCGGATTGGATGAGGTCACGAAGGGATACGTGCCGTGATCGAGATCGAGCATCGTTGCCTGAGCGCCTTCGAACAGCACGGTCTTATCCGCGTCGAGTGCCTGGTGGATGACGGTGTCGGTGTCGGATATGTGCGGGGCGAGGGTCTCGGCGAAACCCAGATACGCGTCCTCGATCTCTGCCTGGTCCATGGGAAGTCGTCCGTAGACACGCGTGAGAAAAAGGTTCTTCTCCTTGAGTGCCACCTCCAACTTCGCGGAGAAGATCTTGGGATCGAGAAGGTCCTGGACCCGGAGCCCGATGCGCGTGGCCTTGTCGGCATAAGCCGGACCGATCCCGCGCTTCGTCGTGCCCAGGCGGTTCTTCCCGAGACGCCGTTCCGTGACTCGGTCCAGCTCCAGGTGGTACGGCATGATCAGGTGAGCGTTCCCCGACAGCAACAGACGCGTGGTGTCAATCCCCCGACTACTCAGGTTCTCGAGCTCTTCGATCAGCACGCTTGGGTTGACCACGACACCCGGACCGATGACCGGCACGCAGTGCGGATACAGGATCCCGGTGGGCACGAGGTGGAGTGCGTACCTCTCACCCTCGACGACGATCGTGTGACCGGCGTTGTTGCCGCCCTGGTACCGAACGACCAGATCGGTCTTCTCGGCCAGCAGGTCGGTGACCTTCCCTTTGCCCTCGTCACCCCACTGGGTGCCGACGAGAGCTATGCCCGGCATAAGGCTCCCCCCGAGCGGATCAGCGTTCTATCCGGAACTTGATCCTGACGTGAGTCAGGTATTCGGAGATCTTGCCGTCGGCCACGTTGCATGAAGTGTCCAGGACCTCCATGCCGATGATCCCCCGGATGGTCTTGGCGGCTTCGGCAAGGGCCTGGACCGCTGCGTCACGCCACGATTCAGAGGACACGCCGACCAGGTCGATGGTCTTGATTACGCTCACGGAAACACCTCTTTCAGCTGCGATCAGAGCTTGAGCCGGGTGATGGCCTCGGCCATCGGCTAAAAACAAGCGGAGCGGGACGATTCTATAAAGCGATATACGTCAGTCCTACTTATAGATGATGGAGCGTAGGTACTAATGCCTCAGATCCAACCTGGTCTCTTCCAACTGTTCGTGATCGGCCTACTGGTGGTGGGCATCCTGGTGCTGCTCTCCACCCTCCTGACCATGAGCCGGATGAGAGACGTGATGAAGACTCGTCAGGGGGCCAGGGGACGTCCCTCCACCCGAAGCTCCACCCGCCCATCCATCACTCTGGACACGCCCGAGAGCCGGGAGGTCGAGGCCGAACGCAGAAGCGCAGACGAAGCCCGCGAACGCAAGGAGCGGCTCCAGGTAGCCATCGAAGTCGCTCGGCGCGAGAAGGAGCGCGAAGACTCTGCCGCTGCAACGCTGCAGAAAGAGCTCGACCAGCTGCAGAAAGAGCTCGACGTCGCGCGCCGATCCCGTTCGGATGACGACTCCGCTGTGGATTCCGTGCGCACCGACCTGGCAGCGGTCGAAGGGGAGTTGAGGGAACTAAAGACCAAGACCACCGACGAGCAAGGAGAGATCGAAGCGGTACGCATTGAAGTGGAACAGGAACAAGCCGCCCTCGAGGCCGCTCGGGTGGAGGTTCAAAAACAGAAAGCGGCGCTGGCCAAGCTGCGAAAGGAAGGCGCCAAGGAGCAGGCGACGCTCGAAGAGTTGCTCAAGGAAAGAGAGAAGGAAACCTCTCCAGAAGAGGTGCGCGAAGAGCGATCGAAGGCTGAAGAGGTACTGGCCGAGGCCCGCAAGCAACGTTCCGAAGAGCAAGCCGCCGTGCAGGCAGCATGGAAAGAGCGCGACAAGGAGCAGGCTGCGCTGGTCGAGATCCAAAGAGAGCGTTCCGAGTTGCAAGCAGCGGTCGATGCCGCCAAGAAGGAGCAAGAAGAAGAGACAAGAACCACCGACGCGTTGCGCGCCGATGTGGAAGCAGCCGAGACCGCGATCGAACAGGCCCGGACGGACAGAGCGGCAGCGCAGCAAGCACTCGACGCAGCGCGAGAAGCCATCCGGAAGGAACAGCTCGCGCGCGAGGGTCTAGTGCAGGAGCTCGAGAAAGAGACCACGCCCGATGCCATCCGGGACGACCGAGTAAAGGCAGAGACGGCATTAGAGGAAGCGCGTCGTCAACGTGGCGACGAACAAACCGCCGTGCAAGCTGCGTGGAAGGAACGGGACAAAGAGCAGAAGGCGCTCGACGAGGTCAGACGAGAGCGTGCCGAGTTGGAAGCAAAGGTCGAAGCCGTCCGCGCCGAACGAACCGATGAGGAAGAAACGACCAAGTCACTCAGAGATGAGATCGAGGCTGCTCGAGCCGCCGTCAACCTTGCTGCGGAGGAGCGAGTAAAAGTCCAGACCGCGCTCGATGCCACCCGCGACGAGGCAAGGAAGGAAGAGGCGACCCGGGAGAGCCTGTTGGCACAGCTCGAGGAGGAGACGTCTACCGAGTCGATCCGGGCCGAGAGCGAACGGGCACAAGTCGAACTCGAAGCCGCGCGTAAAGAACGCGACACTTTGGCCCTTGCCTTGGAAGCCGCGAAAGCAGAACGAACGGAGATCCAAGCAACAAAGGGATCGACGGCCAAAGAACTGAAACAGATCAAGGCAGCGATCACCGCCGCTGCGACCAGGAACGAGAAGTCCCAGGCGGAGTTCGATTCAGCACAAGCCGAGTTGACCAGAGTGCAAGAAGCCTTGGATGCCTCGCGGGCCGAAAGAGAAGGAAGGCTTGCAGAGGCGGAGACCCTCCGGCAGAAACGCGAGGAAGAAGAAACGGCTGCGCGGCAACAACACGACGTCGAACTCGCAACGCACAAAGCCGCGCAAGCAGAGATCGAGAGATTGCGATCCGAGGCCGTCGCTCGTAAGGAAGAAACCACAAAGCTCCAGGCCGAGATCGAAGCCGCAAAGGCCGACCTTCAAACCAGCGTCAGTGCACTCGAGAAGCTGCACAGTCAGAGGCAGGAGGAGCAGACCGCTCTCGAGAGTGCTCGTCAGGAGCGCGCCTCATTGGAAGCGGAGGTTCAGACCGCCCGACAGGAGCGCGAGATCGAAGAGGCTGCGGTTCGTACGGCTAAGAAACAACTCGATCGCGCGAAACGTCCGCCCATCCGCCTGTTCGGACGGAAGCAGGCGACGCCGGGCGAGGAAGCTCCGGAGGGTCAGCCGTTCCAGAAGGACGGCCGCTGGTGGTACCGCCGAGACGGCGAGTTGCTCGTTTTCGAAGAGCAGACGGGCGAATGGCGACCGGCCACTGATGGGGGCGCGCCGGAGGAAGAACCGGTCGCGCCGGCGATCCCCTCGATGAAGTTGGGGACCTCGTCCGCGCGCTCCGAGCTCGGCGCGATAGCGACCGAGCGAGCCGTGCCTCCCGAACGCATCGAGGAACCCAGTGAACCTCGGGAGGTCGCCGCGGCTGCTGCGAAGCCGGCACCGGCACCGGAGGCTGAGCCTCCTGCGGAGTCGAAGCCGGCCGTGGTTGCGGCCCCCGCGCCGGTCGAGGTCGTCGAAGAGCCTGCGCCGGTCGAAGATCAAACCCCCGTCGAGGGAGTGACTTACTGGAAATGCCCTTCGTGTGGTGTAGTCAACGGGCGGACGGCAACGATCTGCCGCATGTGTTTCGGCCCCCGCCCCTAACGGACTTCCTCGGCTGCTGGCGGAACCATCTCCTGCCGGAAACCCCTGACGCCAGGCAGCGCGAGATCTCTTCCCAGCGCGGTCGCCATCAGCAACACCACCCACACAGACGCTCCGCCGAAGAATGCGATCCGGGTGAGAGATGGGGAAACGAACGCGCCTAGGTAGATGAGCGCGGGCCACACCGTCCCGATCACGATCGATTGCAATCCGTGGAACCGCACGCGCCCTCGATCCGCAATGAGAAAAGCGATCAGACCCGACACGGGAGGTACCAGATAAGCAAGTGCGGCCATCGAACGAGACTAGTGCCAGCGCCGAGCGGGGAAGATGGGTCCATGCCTAATCGATTGGCCGGCGAAACCAGCCCCTATCTGCTGCAACACAAGGACAACCCCGTGGATTGGTATCCGTGGAGTACGGAAGCCTTGGAACGCGCCCGGTCGGAGAGCAGGCCGATCCTTCTATCCGTGGGGTACGCCGCGTGCCACTGGTGCCACGTCATGGAGCGCGAATCGTTCGAGGATCCCTCTACCGCAGAGCTGATGAACAGTCATTTCGTCTGCATCAAGGTAGACCGAGAAGAGCGGCCCGACATCGACGCGGTTTACATGGAGGCCGTCCAAACGATGACGGGGCAGGGCGGTTGGCCGATGACCGTCTTCCTCACTTCCGAAGGTGTGCCTTTCTATGGAGGGACCTACTTCCCGCCCGAGGACCGACACGGCCTGCCGTCGTTCAAGAAGGTCTTGCTCGCAATAGCGGACGCCTGGACTAACAAACGACACGAAGTCGATTCGCAGGGGAAGCGACTGATCGA
>DASQLQ010000097.1:0-5444 GCA_035629935.1 Actinomycetota bacterium | reverse complement strand
GTCGTACCAACAGATCGCAGACATGCTCGGCCGCCATGTGAAGTCGATCGACAACGCGCTCCAACGGATCAAGCGCAAGTTGGAGCAACACCTGATGTTGCAGAACGCCGAAGCCTTCAGCTAGCCGGTTCTGTCACACCCCTTCACTAGAGTTGCTGCGTGGACCGTGTTGTTCAGCATCCGAAAATAGTCGGTGACATCACACAGGCGATGGTCTTGGCTCGTTTGGTTGAGACATTTCCCGACGCGCAGGTCTTGGTTCCCTTCGGCGAGAACTGCCGTTACGACTTGGTGATGGAGATGAACAATCGCTTCGTTCGGGTCCAATGCAAGACGGGTCGGCTGCGCGACGGAGTGATCAAGTTCAACACCTGCAGTCTTACCTACCATCACCCTAGCAACCGGGGGACGCGCGAATACCGGCACAACTACAGGGGTCAGGCAGACCTCTTCGGCATCTATTGCTCGGATACTCGGCAGGTCTATCTCGTACCCGTTGCCGATGTAGGCACGAATCTGGGTGCGTTGAGAGTGGTGCCCACCCGGAACAATCAGGCGAAGAAGATACGCTGGGCGAAGGATTACGAGGTTCAGGCCGGGTTAGCTCATTTGGTAGAGCAGCTCATTTGTAATGAGCAGGCGGTCGGTTCGATCCCGACACCCGGCTCCAGTCATTCCCAACTCCCTCTATTGCCACCATAATTACCGTGTGACGATCGACGACGATCTCCACGAGACCACCCCGGCCGGCGACTCGGCCTGGGAAACGGCTCTCGCCCAACTCGACGAAGCCGCCGAACTCATGGGCCTGGCCCCCGGGGTGCATGACATCCTGCGGGCCCCGAAACGCGCTCTGATCGTCTCGGTCCCCTTCCGGATGGACGACGGCTCCACCCGTGTCTACGAGGGCTACCGCATCCATCACAACGTCACACGCGGCCCGGCGAAGGGCGGGATCCGCTATCACCCATTGGTGGGCCTCGACGAGGTCAAGGCCCTTGCGATGTGGATGACCTGGAAGTGCGCGATCGCAGGCATCCCCTTCGGGGGCGCGAAGGGTGGAGTTGCGGTCGATCCCAAGGTGCACAGCAAAGCCGAGATCGAGAGGATGACGCGCCGTTACGCGTCCGAGATCCTTCCGTTCATCGGCCCCGAGCGCGATATCCCGGCCCCCGACATGAACACCGACGAAGAGATCATGTCCTGGATCATGGACACGTATTCCATCAACAAGGGGTACTCGGTGCCTGGAGTGGTTACCGGCAAACCCGTGTCGATCGGAGGCTCAAAGGGTCGGGGGGGAGCAACATCGCGCGGTGTGATGTACGTGATCTTCCAAACCCTGAAGACTCTTGGAATCAGCATCGATGAAGTAACCGTTGCCATCCAGGGTTACGGCAAGGTCGGAGGCCACGCTGCGCAACTGCTTCACGACGCTGGTTGCCGTGTCATCGCAGTGTCGGATGCCGAAGGTGGTTTGTATCGCGAGAAAGGGCTCGATCCGGAAGCGATCAATCGCCACAGCCGGGAGGCCGGCACCGTCGCGGGATATCCGGGGGCTGAAGCTATCTCGAACGAAGAGCTACTCGAGATCGAATGCGACGTCCTCATCCCGGCCGCCATCGAAGGAGTCATAACGGTTAAGAACGCGGACGCGATCCGGGCCCGCGTCGTGTGCGAAGCCGCCAACGGCCCGATCACCTTCGAAGGGGACAAGGTCCTCAACGAGCGCGGGATCTTCGTGGTGCCAGACATCCTGGCGAACTCGGGCGGCGTGAGCGTTTCCTACTTCGAGTGGGTCCAGGACATCCAGGCCTACTTCTGGTCGGAGGAAGAAGTGAACGATCGCCTGAGACAGATCATGGAGCAGGCCTTCTTCGAGGTGTACGACCTGGCTACCGAGAAAGGCCTTTCGATGCGCCAAGCCGCCCACTGGATCGGTGTGGGCAGGGTCGCAGAAGCCCACCTAACCAGGGGCTTGTTCCCCTAAGGGCCGAGCAGGCGCCCGCGAAAAGAAGATTCCCGCACCCTCGAAAATCCGTACGTCGCGAAATCGACCGGACTACTCTCTAGACATGGATGGAATCGGAACTGGGCCCGTGCCCGAATTGGAGCAGCGAGACATCGAGATCCTGGATTTCGAACGTTCCTGGTGGAAGCACGCCGGAGTGAAGGAACAGGCGATCAAAGAACGCTTCGACATGTCGGCAACGAAGTACTACCAGATCCTCAACGAGCTGCTCGAGAAGCCCGCCGCGATGGATCACGATCCCATCCTGGTCAAGCGCTTGAAGCGGCTGCGCGTCTACCGACAGCGTCAACGTGTTGCCCGCTTGCTCGGGGCGGAGTACCTCCCCGGCAAGAGATAGCGGGGGCCGCGCCGTAGGCCGGCATTCTTCGGGGCAGCAGCTCCCTTTCATACGTTCGTTCGTCGGCTGGTTTCTCCCGTGGCTGTTGATCGCGACCGTGGTCGGAGTCGGGGTGTGGATGGTGGTCGACTACCTCGGCCGCCCGGGCTCGGAACCTCAGCAAGTTGCCGAGGAATCACCATCACCCATGGAATCATCCGAACCCGAGGAGTCAGTTGAGCCCGCAGAGGAGACGCCGACGCCGGATGAGGCCACACCTACTCCAGAAGAGAAGACTCCCAAGCTCCCGAAGAAACTGATCACCGAAGGCATCTCCGTACAGGTGCTGAACGGTACTGACGACCCGGAGGCCGGCACCGCGATGAGCGAGAAGCTGGCCGCCCTGGGTTACCAGATCGTCGCTCTGGAGACCTCTACGGAATACAAGGAAACGACCGTTTTCTGGTCGTTCCCCGATGCGAAGCGAGCGGCAAAGGCGTTGGCTGCGAAATTCGGATGGGCCGTTGACGAGAAGCCCGGCAACCTCGCCGACACCGTCTCCCTGCACGTGGTCGTGGGTAAGGACGAGATCTAGGACTTTGTTTCGATCTCTATCAGCCTGACGTCCAGGTCCAGATGCATGGATCCGACTATCGGCGCACGCTGGTCGGGGGGGATCACCCTCACGTCGAATCGTCCGGCCGTCGAGGAACGCGCCTCGCGGAGCGATCCTTCGTCGATGTCCAATTGCGCATCGATGTGGATGGTCGTCGATCCGGTGAGATCTGCTTCGCCTTGAGGAAGAGCGATCGAGCTGACCAACGGACCCCGGCCCAAGTACTTCAGCTGCGCCAACCGTCCACCCGCGTCTCGATCGAGGCGGGTCACCTGTCCGATCGTCGCGACCTGCTGGAACACGGATGGAAGCTCGAGTTGCTGCTCTGCGTTCCACGCACCGTTCAAGGGCACGGGTTCGAGGGGAAGCGGCGGTCGGTAGGTCGCGATCAAGCCCAGCTGGTCGTTGTCGAGCACCCCGGCAGAAACTCCGTCCACCTCCAGGACCTCGAGCACCTCTCCATTCGGGCCCGCCCGCAGCGAGAACGTTCGTGTTTCGAGCCCGGGTGAAGGCAAGCCGTCCTCTTCCACGTCGATCGGTTCCATCACGACGCTCAATACGGCTTCGCCCCCGGTGTCCTCCGTCACACGTTCCGTTACCTCGAAAACCGCGTGGTACGAGCCACGGCCCTGCCCTTCGAGGTTCCAGCGCGCGTCCGCACTGGCCTCCATCCTGTAGTGCGTCTCTTTGCCCACCGGGAACCGGTAGGAAAGGTCGACAGTGTCCGGTCTGCAGGCCATGAGTGTCAGGAGCATGAGAGGGGTGACCCGGACGAGAGCTTGCTTCACGTTATGCAGTGTAGACAGCACAACCGCTACTCTCCCGCGCGTGCAAAGAACCGTTTTGGCTCCTTTTCGGACGGATCCGGATTCTTCCGGGATCTTCTTGGACTTCGATGGGACCTTGTCGGAGATCGTCGAGATCCCCTCACAGGCTCGACCTCTCGACGAAGTCAAAGAACTGCTGGGCATGTTGGCCGACCGCTTCGCGCTGGTCTCCATCGTTTCCGGTCGTTCCGCTTTCGAGCTCGTCGAGTGGCTGGGCAACGCGGTCGAGATCTGGGGTGTACACGGGGCACAGCGAGCGGTGGGCGGACAGGTCACCTATTCGGACCTTGCTCTTCCACATCAGGAGCTGATGGCGGTCGTCAAGAGTGAGGCCGAGGAGGAGGTCGCTCGTGCGGACCTGCCGGGTGTCGTGATCGAAGACAAAGGAGTGATGATCGGTCTCCATTTCCGCGCAGCCGAAGAGCAAGAGCGGGCGCGTGAAGTGTTGGACGGGATCGCGGACGATCTGGCGCGGAAGCACGGTTTGAAGCGTGCTGGGGGGCGGCTCGCCTTCGAACTCAGACCTCCGGTTGACTTCTCCAAAGCCGCAGTCGTACTAGAGCGGGCGCGATCCGAAGGTTTGAAGGCGGCACTGTTCATCGGGGACGACAAGGTCGATCTGCCGGCGTTCGACGCCCTCGACATCCTTGCCACCGAAGGACTTCACACGGTTCGCGTGGCGGTTGATTCCGATGAAGCTCCACCGGAGCTATTGGAAAGGGCCGATGTGACCGTCGATGGACCGGTTGGGACCGTGGTTCTACTCAAAGAGCTGGCGGAGAGCTAACCGGTTCTCCCGTGTCTGCGATGGATCGGAGGTCGGCAAGTTGAGCCTCTATCCAGTTTTCGGGCTTCGTTCCCGTTGCGCGTGCCCGCAGGACCCGGGCACGTTCCCGTCGTTCTCGATCCGGTAACTCAAGCGCTCGCTCGAGTGCCGTCGAGGTCTCCTCGACATCCAGCGGGTCGTTTATCTCGATGGCGGCTTCCCCGAGCTCTTCGAACGACCCGGCCCCCGAAGAGAGGACGAGCACACCTTCGCGCTGGTTGATCGTTGGCCCTTCTTTGGAAACGAGGTTCATCCCGTCCATGATCGGATTGACCAGCAGAACGTCATAGGCCAGCTGGGCTCCCAGACTCCGGTCGAAGTCGTCTTCGGTGAAGAGCTGTATCGAATCGGGATAGCGGCGGTTCACATCGTCAACCGCCGCCTGGATCCGTTCGCTGTATCGGCGGTACTCCGACATGGTTTGCCTCGACGGGTAAACGCACGCGACGAAGCGGACGCGAGAACGCAGATCGGCGCGGCGGTCGAGCAACAGTCCGAACGCCTCGAACCCGCGCACGATGTTCTTGGACGGCTCACTCCGATCCACCCGAACGATCAGCCGGCCGTCGCCGATCGATTCTCGGAATCTGCTCGCCCATCGACTAACGGGTTTGATGTTCGCCCGCGCGGTCAGATCGCTCGCATCGATCGGTATCGGGTAGGAACGAACCCAGGATGTCGTTCCGTTGTGCGACACGGTTCCCTTCGAGCGATCGACTGCCGCACCGAGTGCCTCGCAGCAGGCGACGAAGTTGTCACACCACCGCGAGATGTGAAGCCCTACGAGATCCGCCCCCAACATGCCTTCGATGACCCCCGTCGAGATG
>DASQLQ010000096.1:0-5953 GCA_035629935.1 Actinomycetota bacterium | reverse complement strand
TCTCGACGTTCGGCGGAAACGAATTGTTACGACTGCCCGCGCTCCCGTTTTAGGTCTTCGACGATCGACTCCACGGTGTCGTCCGCTGCGGCTCCGACGTCGGGCTCCTCTTGTTCGACGCGCTCATCGAGTGACTCCTCGTCGGGGACCGATGCCTCGGTGGGCTCGGCGACGGCACCATCTTCCTCGGGTGACATGAGGGCCACGGTTTCCGCTTCCTCTTTTTCCTCGGGAGGGGCCGTTTCTCCGGCTTCTTGTGGCGTGGCCGCGGCTTCGGGAACGATCTCCATATCGGGCGCATCCTCGAGCTCCATGTCGGGAACCTCCGGGGCCTTCTCGCCCTCGGCCGGAGCGCTGTGGATCGCCATCGCCTCTTCCGGCCCAGTTAGCGCCTGCTTGCGCGACAAGCTGATGCGTCGCCGGTCGAGGTCGATATCGATGATCCGGACCTCGATGCGATCGTGAACGTTGACCTCGTCCTCGGGACGCTCGACGTGGTGCTCGGCCAGCTCGGAGATGTGCACGAGACCCTCGATCGCGTCGTCCAGCTCGACGAAAGCGCCGAACGGAACGAGCTTCGTCACGCGGCCCTCGACGACATCGGCGACCTGGTGGGCGCGGGCGAACTGACGCCATGGGTCCTCTTGCGTTGCCTTCAGTGACAGCGAAACGCGCTCGCGCTCGAGATCGACGTCCAGAACTTCGACTTCGACCTCTTCGCCGACCTCGACGACCTCGCTCGGGTGGTCGACGTGTTTCCACGACAGCTCGGAAACATGCACCAAGCCATCGACGCCACCCAGGTCCACGAACGCACCGAAATTGACGATCGACGAAACGACACCCTTGCGGACTTCGCCCTTCGTCAAAGAGGTGAGGAAGTCCTGACGCTGCTCGGCCTGGGACTCTTCGAGGAACTTGCGGCGGGAGAGAACGACGTTGTTGCGGTTCTTATCGAGCTCGATGATGCGGCACTCGAGCTCTTTGCCGACATACGGCAGAAGATCCCGAACGCGACGCATCTCGACGAGGGATGCCGGAAGGAACCCACGCAGCCCGATATCGAGGATCAAGCCACCTTTGACCACTTCGATGACGGGACCAGTAACGGTGCCGTCCTTGGCCTTGATCTCTTCGATCTTTCCCCACGCCCGCTCGTACTGCGCGCGCTTCTTCGACAGGATCAGGCGACCTTCTTTGTCTTCCTTCTGAAGGACGAGGGCCTCGAGCTGCTCGCCGATGGAGACGATCTCTGCCGGGTCTACGTCGTTGCGGATCGAGAGCTCCCGTGAGGGGATAACGCCTTCTGACTTGTAGCCGATGTCGAGGAGGACTTCGTCCTTGTCGATCTTCACGATCGTGCCCGCGACGAGGTCGCCCTCGTTGACGGGTTTGATGGTTGCCTCGATCGCAGCCATCAGGGCTTCCTGGGACTCGCCCACGTCGTTCTCGACGATGACTCCGCCGGCGTAGGTCTGGCCTGAGGTGGATGGGGCGGTTCGAGTGATCACGCCCCCGTGACCGTCCGAGATGGTTGCTTCGTCCGAAGTTTGAACAGCTTCGTCTTGCGTGTCTGCCATGGAAATAGCTACGTGCCTCCTAACGACAATCAACCCCCTGTGAATTCGCCGGGCCGAGGCCTCAGCTAGGGGGCGGCGAAAGTATAGGCGGTGCTAGCTCGGCACAACAACCGCCCCCGGGCACCCGGGGTCCCCCTTGTACGCAATCCCCGAAGGGTGGTCCACTCGTAGCTACGGGAGGTAGTCGAGACAGGAGGAGAGTTATGGGGAGACGCATCGGCGTCGTGACCGCCGCAGTAGTCGTTGGAGCGCTGGCGCTCTATGGGGTGGCTCAGGCTCGGCACGGAGCTCTGCAGACCAGGATGAACGGAGCTCAGGAAGTCAACGCGGAGACCGGGGAACCGGGGGCCGGCGACCCGGACGGAACTGGCTCGGCCAAGATCCGGCTTCACCCCGAAGCCGATCAGATCTGCTTCAAGCTGACCTGGAGCAACATCGGGTCTCCGCACGCGGCTCACATCCACGAGGCCGCGGCGGGCTCGAACGGCGGCGTCGTCGTCGGGCTGTTCACGGGAGAGACTCCCTTGCCCTCGACTATCTCCGGCGTGAACGGCTGCGCCTCGGGGGTTGACGACGGGTTGTCCGACCGGATCCGAAACAACCCTGCAGGCTTCTACGTGAACGTCCACAACGAGGAGTACCCGGGCGGAGCGATCCGGGGCCAGCTGAAGCACACCCCGAAGAGGCGCTAAGTCCCGCCGAACGTCGAGACGTTCGGCGTTCGGGTCTGGCTTTTTGTGTGGAGGGTTCGGCTTCGGCCGGGCCCTCTGCGCGGGGGTATGAAGCAGCCATGCCTTCTCGCAGACGACACCGCGCCCTGAGTTGCGAAGGGAAACGCCGCTACAAAACCTCCGCGGAAGCGAAGGAAATGGCCCGACACCGGCGCGAGGAGTCGGGTGACATGACGATCGGCGAGTATCCGTGCGCGTTCTGTGGAGGCTGGCACATCGGGCACGCAACGGCCCGAAAGCCTCGCTTCTAGGACTTCGCTTCGGACCAGTCCTTGCCGAACGAGGCATCCACGGCAAGCGGAACCTTCAGCTCGGCCACACCAGTCATCTCCTGCTCAACCAACTCCTCCGCCTTCTTTTCTTCACCGACGGGGACCTCGAAGACGAGTTCGTCGTGAACGGTAAGGATCATCCGAGTACCCAGTCCTCTGTCGACCAGTGCCTTTTCGACATTGATCATCGCCAATTTCATGATGTCCGCAGCCGTTCCTTGGATAGGAGCGTTGAGTGCTTGCCGCTCCCCGATCGCCCTCACGCGAGGGTTCCCACTGCCCAACTCGGGGAGATAACGGCGTCGGCCGAACAACGTTGTCGTGAACCCGTCTTTGTGCGCTTGCTTGACGATCTTGTCGAGGAACTCCGTGACGCCACCGAACTGTTGGAAATAGACATCCATGATCTCTTCGGCCTCTGACCGGGGCACGTTCAAACGTTCGGCGAGGCCTGCCGCCCCCAAACCGTATGCAAGTCCGTAATTGATCATCTTCGCGGCTGAGCGATGCTTCGGCGTCAGCTCGTCGGGACCGACTCCGAAAACGCGTGTGCCGGTTGCCGTGTGGATGTCCTCTCCCGTTTCGAAGACACTGATGAGGATCGGATCTTCGGAGAGGTGCGCCATCACGCGCAGCTCGATCTGTGAGTAGTCCGCCGATAGCAGCTGGTAGCCGTCCTCGGGAATGAATGCACGCCGGATCTGTCGTCCCAGGTCCGTGCGGACGGGGATGTTCATCAGGTTGGGGTTCGTGCTCGACAACCGACCCGTCGACGCGACCGTCTGGTCGTAAGTCGTGTGCACCCGACCGTCGCTCGGGTCGACGAGGGGCGGCAGCGCGTCCACATAGGTGTTCTTGAGCTTCGCCAGCTCGCGGTAATCCAACAGTTTCTGGACGAACGGGTGTTGGTCAACAAGCTGTTGAAGAGCGCGGGCGTCGGTCGACAGCCCGGTCTTGGTCCGTCGTGTGGTCTTCAACCCCAACTTGTCGTAGAGCAGAACACGTAGCTGGGTGGGCGAGCCGAGGTTGACGGTTTCGCCGGCGAGGTCGTAGCACTCGGTCTCGAGCACCCCGATGTTCTTGTCGAGCTCGCGTGCCATCTCCTCGAGATAGTCGAGATCGACGCGCACGCCGATCCGCTCCATCCGAGCGAGCACGGGGATCAGCGGGTGCTCGACCGTCCGGTACAGCTCGAGCATGCCGAGGCGTTCCAGCTCAGGCTCGACGGCTTCGGCGATCTGCGTTATCGCCAGTGCTCGCAGTGAGCCTTCTTCGGCCAAGGTGGCCGCATCCGCGTCACCCAGGTCCAAAGAGGCTTGAGCGGTTTCCTCGCCCCCGGTCTCACCCGCAGCCTTCAGCTCCCGCCCCGTGTACTTGCGGGCGATCTCCTCGAGCGCATAACCGGGTGCGCCGGGATCGAGTAGGTACGAGGCGACATGGGTATCGAGCCTCAGGTTCTCGACCTCGACCCCCAGTTCCGCTAACGAGAGGAGCACGCTTCGGACGCCGTGAGCGGCCGAATCCTCCGCCTTGCGTTCCAAGGTTTCGCCCAACCCGTCGATCAACTCCGCGGCCCCCACACCATCGGGCCCGACGGGGACGTATGCGACCCGGCCGTCGGGCCACGAGAACGCGAGCGACCGAGGGATCCCCCGTGGGTTCGCCATGGCCAGGTCGATCGAGATCGGTGCGTCGCCGTCGAGCTCGAGCGCCAGGTCGTTCAACTGCTCGGGCGTCGAGAAGACACGGACGTCGACCTCGAACGGCTCTCCTTCTCCCTCCGCTGCCTCGGGAAGGTCCTCCATGAGGCGTTCCAAGAGTGTTCTGAACTCTAGGGAGATGAAGAGCTCGCGGATCTCCTCGAGATCCCAGGTCCCCATCTTGAGATCGTTCAGTTCCGCCTCGAGGGGCATGTCCTGAAGGATCGACAGCCTCTTGTTGATCGCTACCTGCTCGGCATGTGCCGCGAGGTTCTCGGCCAGCTTCGGGGTCTGTTCGGAGGCATGGGCCACCGCTTCCTCAGCCGAGCCGTACTTCTGCACCAGCTTCGCGGCCGTCTTCGTCCCCACTCCGGGAACGCCCGGAAGGTTGTCCGAGTTGTCTCCCTCGAGCGCCTTCAATTCGACGTACTTGGAGGGCGGGACTCCGTACTTCTCTTCGACCGCCTTGGCGTCCATCTCGACGATGTCGGTGATCCCCCGGCGGTTGTACATGACGTGGATCTGGTCGTTCACGAGTTGGAAGAAGTCGCGGTCTCCCGTAACGATCTGGACGTCGACACCCTGCGCGGCCGACTTCCGCGCGAGGAAGGCGATGATGTCATCCGCCTCCTCGCCCTCGATGGCGAACGTCGGGATCTGGAGCTTCTTGAGGACCTCGATTATCAGAGGGACCTGAGAAGAGAACGTGCTCGGGGTTTCCTTCCGATTCGATTTGTAGCCCGCGAACTCCTCCGTCCTCTCCTGCTTCCGACCCGAATCCAATCCGGTCGCGATGTAATCCGGGCGTTGCTCCTGCAGGAGCTTGATCAGCATCGCCGTGAATCCGTACACGGCGTTCGTATAGGTCCCATCCGAAGTCTGAAGGTCTTCCGGCAACGCATAGAAGGCTCTGAACGCGAGTGAATAGCCGTCGATCAGCATGAGCTTCTCTCGGCTCTTCTTGCTCTTGGGGGAAGACTTCTTGGTTCTCTGAGGCGCCTTCGTTGCAGGCATATCTCTCAGCCTACAATCGGGTGGATGACAGACCCTTCTCCAGACCTAAAGGGACTCAACCCCGCGTCGAAGGAATACCTCGAGGCGGTCTTCGAGCTGGAAGAGGAAGGCCAGCGAGTCCTACAAGCGCGCATCGGCGAGCGTTTGGGCCTGGCAGCGGCAACGGTGTCGGAGGGCGTGAAGCGCTTAGTGACCGAGGGCTACGTGTCCGTTAATGGCCGCGACATCACGTTGACGAGCGAGGGGCGAACCATCGCCGAGGCCTTGGTGCGCAGGCATCGGCTGGCCGAGCGGATGATCACCGACATCCTCGGCATGCCGTGGCACCTTTGTCACGAGCAGGCCGAGGACTGGGAAAAAGTTATGACACCGGAGGTCGAGAACGCGATCCTCGCGAAGCTCGGCGGCGAGGCGACCTGCCCGCACGGCAACCCGATCCCGGGCACCGAGTCGGGTGTTCCGTGGAGCGACCTCAAGCCGGTGGGAGACATGGCCTCGGGCGAGAACGGGCGCCTGACACGCCTGTTGGAGGACGTCGAGCTCGATCACGATGTGTTGAAGTACCTGGAGGACCACCGGCTGATGCCGGGGGCCGACCTGAAACTGGTCGAGAGGGCCCCCGACGGAACCCTCACCCTCGAGGTGGGCGACAACCA
>DASQLQ010000095.1:0-33803 GCA_035629935.1 Actinomycetota bacterium | reverse complement strand
CCCGTACACGAACTCTTCTTTGATGTCGGCCGTTGGATCCGCGTACGAGCCCTCGGTCTCGAATCGAAGCGGTGCGTCTCGTTCGAAGTACGGATACTTGATCACGAGTTCGGTGGGACCCTCGTCGTCGAAGATGTAGGTAACCGGGTGGATCTCGTTCAGGTAGAAGATGCCGCCGGACTTCAGGAAACCGGCAGCGACCTTCATCCACGAGCCCAGATCGGGCAGCCACGAGATCACCCCGCGGGACGCATAAACGACGTCGAATTCGTCGTCGAGCACTTCCGGCAACTTGTAGATGTCGCTCTGGACGAACCGCGCAGTGAGGTCGAGCTCGGCTGCTAGAGATGTCGCCGTCTCGATCGCGTTCGCCGAGTAATCGACTCCCGTGACGCTTGCACCTAGACGGGCCCACGACAACGAGTCGATCCCGAAGTGACAATGGAGATGTAGCAAAGCTTTGCCCTCGACGGGACCCATGTGCGCGATCTCGTAGTCCCGCAGACGCACTCCTCCGCGTTTGAACTCTTCGAGGTTGTAGAACTCGGTGTTGGGATGAAGGGCGGCCCACTCTTCCCACAGGCGCCGGTTGGCTTCGAAAGCGTCGGTCACGGAACGATCGTGATGGGGATCTCGACCTTGTGCAATGGGGAGCCATCCTCGGCCGACGACTCGAAGACCTCGAGAACCGCCTCCGTCTCGGCCTTCACGAGCAAGGTGACCTTTTCGGAATAATCCCCCACGCATCCCGTCCCACAGGTTGCGGTCGTGAACCCCTCCTTCAAAACGGACCCGCCGTCCCCGACGATCCGGTAGCTCACCGTTGCCTCGAAGACGTTCGCGCTGCCGACGAGTGTGAAGGTGGTACCGACGTTCTGGCCGAGGAACGGGAAGTTCACCACGATCGGTGGCGCGGACTCGGAGTAGTCGTCGCGCGTTTGTGGTTGTTCGATCACCAAGCCGTGGCTCCCGTAGGACTCGACCGTCTCGCCTTCGATGTGGAACACGACTTCGTCGACGGTGTCGAACGAAGTGAGCGTGTAGACGACTTGGGCGAGCGGGAAATGCTCGCAGCAGGTACCCAAGCCAGTCTCGTCGAACTCGGTCGAGAGATCGACCGTTGCTACGCCATCGTCGATGGTTAGACCAAGCAACGATGTTCCCGAGGGGATGGTCGTGGTGACGCCCGTCTCACCCTCTGGGCCCTGTGGACCGGCCAGAAGTGACTCCATAGCGGCTCTCGCAACGGCAGGAGTGTCGCCCACGTCGCGGTATGTAGAAGTGAGCATCTCTTTGTTCTTGATCGTTTCGACAAACCAGATCTGAACAACAGATCCCTCGGTGTCACCGCTCGGGTACGGATACGTAACGACCTTGTCTGGGGTGGGCGAAGGCTCAGCCGTTTCGACATCCTCCGGGCTGTCGCTCCCCGCCGGCGGTTGGGGTTGCGGGGTCCGGACCCCGTCATTCACCAGGTTCGGCACCACGAACGCGCCGATCACCAGAACGACGAGGCCTACCGCGATCACTCCGCGACGAATCACCACCGAACGGTTCGCTCGAATCAGGAATGTTGTCCACTCCTTCTCCGAAGCAGATTCCGTGGTAGCGGCTCGTCCGATCAGGTCCCGCATCTTGTCCTCGGGGGTCATGTGGTTGCTCCTTCTTCCAGAAGTGGTCGCAACTTGTCTAGTGCTCGGCGGATGTCGGATTTCACGGTGTTGAGAGGGCGATCGAGGGTCGACGCGATCTCTGCTTCCGACATGTCCTCGTAGAAACGGAGAAGGATCGCCGCTCGCTTCACCGGAGACAACACAGTGAGGGCCTGCGCCACCGCCATCGCCGCATCGACGTTCCGGTCGTGACTCGCCACTGAGACCTCCGGACGTTCTTGCTTGCGGAGTTCGACGAGACGACGACGGTGCTGATTGCGCACGAGGTTCACGAGGGTCTTCCGCACGTAAGGCCCGGGATCAGCGTTTCGGATCCGTCCCCAGGCTCGGTACGCCTTCACCAGGGCGTCCTGTGTCAGATCGGCGGCAACCTCTTCATCGCCGGTCAGCATCAAAGCCAGCCGTCGCAGACGCGGAGCTTCGGTGAAGAAGAAGCTCCTGAACTCCCGGTCACGCTCCTGGCCCCTCATCAACCCCTCCGTTCTCTACTCATGCAGTACAGACACGGGACTCAGGCGAAAAGTTGCAGCTGCAGGGAGAAAGAGACGCGCTTAGGCCCAGATCAAGAGACCCATGTCCATGGGACTGGGAAGGTCGGGGTGCGAGGGGATGGCCCTGACGGCGAAACCGTAGAGGCCGGGAGCTTCCGTCGGAAACGCTCCTTTGTATGCGCAAACGCCCTCTTCGTCGCACTCCCCCGGTTTCATCTCGGTGACCACTGGGGACATGATCTCGCCGTTGGCACCGACACGCCCGTGGCACAGCTGAACGGTCAAGTCGTCGGTTGTCAGGCGCCCGACGCGCAGCAGGGCCGTGACCTCTCGAGTCTCGCCGACGTCGGCCGTTGTCTCCTCGCCGTGCACCTCTAAGAACTCGACATCGTTCCAGAACTCGCGCACCTTGGCCTTCCAGACGGCCAGTTCCTTTGCCCGGTCGTGGTTCTCCATCGTCATGACCTTGCCCTGGCGTGAAGCGGGCTCGTACAGGTCCTCGACGTAGTCACGGAGCATCCGGTCGGCCGTTACGAACGGGCCCAGGCTTTCGATCGACGACTTCATCCGCTCGATCCATCGTCTCGGGATCGGCCCTTCGGGGCGGTCGTAGAACCGCGGAACGATCTCGCGCTCCAACAAGTCGTAGAGAGCACTCGCTTCGACCCGGTCTTGATGGTCGGGATCGAGGTAGGTGTAGACGGTTCCGATCGACCAACCGTTCGTCCCGTTGTAGCACTCGTCCCACCAGCCATCGAGCACGGAGCAGTTGAGCGCACCATTCAATGCGGCTTTCATCCCGCTCGTCCCACACGCTTCCAGTGGACGACGTGGATTGTTGAGCCAAACGTCCGCGCCCTGGCACAGGATGCGCGCCACTTCCATGTCGTAGTCCTCGATGAAGGCGAAGCGGGTCCTCACCTCGGGGTCGGCGGCGAAGTGTGACAAGCGCTGGATCATCTCTTTGCCACCGTCGTCGAGAGGATGGGCCTTACCCGCCAGAACTATCTGTATCGGACGGTCCCCCGACTGCAACAGCTTCTTCAACCGCTCTTCATCCGAGAGGATGAGTGTTCCTCGTTTGTATTGAGCGAACCGTCGTGCGAAACCGATCGTCAGGATGCCCGGGTCGAAGACATCGTCGATCCAACCGAGCTCTCCCTCCGACGCGCCCCGGGAAACGATCTGAGCACGTAGACGTCGCCGAACCTCGTAGACGAGTCGTTCCCTGGCTCGTTCACGCGCTCGCCACAGCTCCGCGTCGGGGACCTCGTGGATCTTCTCCCAGCGACCCTTGCCGACTTCGGTCCAACCCGGCGCGAGACGGCGATCGAACACCTCGAGGATCTCGGGGCCCAACCAGGTGGACGTGTGGACGCCGTTCGTGATGTGCATGACCGGGCTCTCGTCCTGGGGAAGCTGTGGCCAGAGCCCGGAGAAGATCGCCCGAGACACCTCACCGTGCAGACGAGAGACCGCGTTGGCTCGTCCGGCAAGCCGGAAACCCATGATCGCCATATTGAACGTGGCGTCCTTGAGCTCTTCCACCTCGGGGTCGACGCGCCCCATCCTCATGAAGTCCTCGAAGGTCGTCTCGCACTCTTTGACGTAAGACGAGAAGTAGCGCTCCATGAGCTCCGCCGTATAGACGTCGATCCCGGCCGGAACCGGGGTGTGGGTCGTGAAGATCGATGCGGCGCGCACCGCCTCCAGCGCCTCGCTGAAGGTCAGTCCCGCATCTCGCACGAGCTCGCTGATTCGCTCCATCCCGAGGAAACCGGCGTGGCCCTCGTTGGAATGGAAAACGTCGGATTCATATCCCGCGGCCCGGAGAGCGCGGACGCCGCCGATGCCGAGCACGATCTCCTGGCGAAGACGATGCTCGGTGCCCCCGCCGTACAAGCGATCCGTGACACCCCGTTCCTCGGGCTCGTTCTCTTCTACGTCGCAATCCATCAGCAGCAAGGGCACCCGACCGACGTCGGCTCGCCACAACTGCGCGACGCAGCGCGCTCCGGCGAGATCGACCTCGACCTTCAAGGGCTGTCCTTCGGAGTCGAGAAGCAATCGAAGAGGCATCCCGTGCGGGTCGAGGGCCGGGTAACGCTCTTCTTGCCAGCCGTCCGCGTTCAGATGTTGCTTGAAGTAGCCCTGCCGGTAGAGCAACCCCACCCCTACCAGCGGTACGCCCAGGTCGCTTGCGGCTTTCAGGTGATCGCCCGCCAGCACCCCGAGTCCTCCGGAATAGATAGGGAGGGCCTCGCCGACACCGAACTCGGGCGAGAAATACGCCACCTGCCGGAGATTCTTGGGAGCTTCGTGTAGCTGGAACCAGCGCGGCTCCTCGAGGTAGCTCTGCAGATCCTCCTGGACCGACGCCAGGAAGGCCATGAATGGCCCGTCCTCGGTGAGCTCCGCGAAACGGTCCTTGGTGATCATCCCGAGCGTCTGCACAGGGTCGTGGCCGGCTCGCTCCCAGGCGTCGGGGTCGATCCAGCGGAACAGGTCGACAGCACGGGGGTCCCACGTCCACCGCAGGTTCATGGCGATCGTGTGGAGGATGCCCAACGGCTCGGGCAGAGCCGCCCTGACGGCGAACGAACGAAGGGCCTTCATGCCCCTGAGACTACTCACGTTAGCCTCGGGGAAAAGGTCTTACGTAAGTAAAGGGGTTGTGGGAATTTGTGAAATCGGATCTGGCCAGGGGCCACATCCTCATCGAGAACGTCCGGCCCCAGGTGGATTGTGGGCGCTACCAGGCGAAAGCTATCGCCGGAGACTCGATCGAGGTGGCGGCCGACATCTTCAGGGACGGCACCGACGAGCTCCGGGCGGTCGTGCGCTTCAGGGCGCAGGGAGCAACCAAATGGGAAGAAGCACCCCTGCGACACGACGGTAACGACCTTTGGGTCGGAAGCTGGGAGCCGAGTGAGATCGGCGTGTACGAGTACGGGATCGAAGCGTGGACCGATCGGTTCGCCACCTGGCGGCGAGACCTCATCAAACGAGTCGATGCGGATCAGAACGTTGATCTCGAGCTCCAGGAAGGCGCACTGCTGATCGAAGCCCGCCTGGAGCTGGTTCCGCAGCGGCAACGACAGACCCTGGAGAAAGCGATCGAGATCATCCGGGGAACGAAACTCCACCCGGCCAAGAAGGCCGATCAGCGCGTAAAAGCTGCGTTGGACGAAACCGTCGAACGGATCATGTCTCGCCACCCCGACCGCACAGGCTCGACCATCTCCGAACCGCAGCTGAGCATGACGGTCGACCGGGAGCGTGCCCGCTTCGGTGCTTGGTACGAATTCTTCCCACGCTCCACCGGCCCGGCCGGGAAACACGGGACGTTCAAGACGGCGTCCAAGGAGCTCGCCCGGATAGCGGAGCTCGGTTTCGACGTCGTCTACCTGCCCCCGATCCATCCCATCGGAAAGTCGTTCCGCAAGGGCAAGAACAACACCCTGGATCCACTGAAGGACGACGTCGGAGTCCCGTGGGCGATCGGGAGCCCCGATGGCGGTCACAAGAGCGTGCACCCGGACCTTGGAACCATCGCCGACTTCGACGCTTTCGTTGCCGAGGCCAAGCGATTGGGACTAGAAGTCTGTCTCGACTTCGCGATCCAGTGCTCGCCCGACCATCCATGGGTCAAGGAACATCCCGAGTGGTTCCATCATCGTCCCGACGGCACGATCAAGCACGCCGAGAACCCTCCGAAGAAGTATCAGGACATCTATCCGGTCAACTTCGATACTGCCGACCGCGAGAACCTGTGGCTAGAGCTGAAGAGCGTTCTCGATCACTGGATCTCCCATGGGGTGAAAGTCTTCCGCGTCGACAACCCGCACACGAAGGCTTTTCCGTTCTGGGAATGGGTGATCAACGAGCTCAAGGCCGAGCACCCCGACCTCATCTTCTTGGCGGAAGCATTCACACGGCCGAAGGTCATGAGTGCTCTTGCCAAGCTCGGTTTCACTCAGTCCTACACGTATTTCACTTGGCGGAACGAGAAGTGGGACATCGAGGAGTACCTCAGGGAGCTCACCGAAACAGAAATGGCCGACTACTTCCGGCCGAACTTCTTCGCAAACACGCCCGACATCCTGCATGAATACCTGCAAGTCGGTGGCCCTCCTGCATTCAAGATCCGGCTTGCCCTGGCAGCGCTGTTGTCCCCGACGTACGGGATCTATTCAGGGTTCGAGCTATTCGAAAACGTGCCCCTCAAACCGGGGAGCGAGGAGTATCTGGATTCCGAGAAGTATGAGCTCAAGCACCGCGACTTCAGCCGTCACCCGAACCTTGACGGATACATCGCCCGGATAAACGACATCCGCCACAAACACCCTGCATTGAACGAACTGACGAACCTTCGTTTCCACCACTCGGACAAAGAACAGATCATCTGCTTCTCTAAGACATCCCCCGGATACGACCCGATCCTGGTGGTCATAAACCTGAACCCCTTCCACTGGGAGGAAGGAACGATCCATCTGAATCTGGATGAGCTGAGAGTCGAACCTGGACAGGCGTTCGAGGTCCACGATCTCGTGACCGACACGACATACGTCTGGCACGGTCCAGAGAACTACGTTCGCCTCGATCCGTTCGAGGAGCCGGCTCATATCTTCCGGGTGAGGTCCTAGTCGTAGATGACCCCCCTCGAGCCGAATCCTCTCTGGTACAAGACCGCTGTTTTCTACGAGGCCTACGTCCGCTCTTTCTATGACTCGAACGCCGATGGATACGGAGACTTCCGCGGGCTGACCGAGAAACTCGACTATCTCGAGTGGCTCGGGATCGACTGCATCTGGTTGTTGCCGTTCTATCAATCGCCTCTGCGCGACGGCGGTTACGACATCTCGGACTTCTACGCGATCCTGCCCGAGTACGGGAACCTGAACGACTTCATGGAGTTCCTCGACGCCGCGCATGCCCGAGGGATGCGCGTGATCGCCGACCTCGTCATGAACCACACCTCCGATCAGCACCCCTGGTTCCAAGAAGCGCGCCGCAAAGGCTCGGAGACACGAGATTGGTACGTGTGGTCGGACACGGCAGACAAGTACCAGGACGCCCGCATCATCTTCCTCGACACGGAGAAATCGAACTGGGCCTGGGACGAGGAAGCCGAGGCCTACTACTGGCACAGGTTCTTCTCGCATCAGCCCGACCTCAACTACGACAACCCCGAGGTCCAGGAGCAGATGCTCGCGGTGCTCAGGTTCTGGCTGGACCTCGGGCTCGACGGGTTCCGGCTGGATGCCATCCCCTACCTCTTCGAACGCGAGGGCACCAACTGCGAGAACCTGCCCGAGACGCATGAGTTCCTGAAGCGGGTGCGTTCGGAGGTCGACAAGAGCTACGACGACATCGTTCTCCTAGCCGAAGCGAACCAGTGGCCGCCCGATGTCGTCCCTTACTTCGGCGACGGAGACGAGTGCCACATGGCATTCCATTTCCCGTTGATGCCCCGAATGTTCATGGCGGCCCGCCGTCAGGTCCGCTACCCGATCGTCGAGATCCTCGAGCAAACTCCCGACATCCCCGACAACGCTCAGTGGGGAATCTTCCTCCGCAACCACGATGAGTTGACGTTGGAGATGGTCACCGACGAGGAACGCGACTACATGTATGGCGAGTATGCGAAGGATCCCCGGATGAAGATCAATCTCGGCATCCGAAGGCGCCTGGCCCCGCTGCTCGAGAACAATCGGGATCAGATCGAGCTCTTCCACGCGATGCTGCTCTCGCTGCCCGGCACGCCGATCCTCTATTACGGGGATGAGCTAAGGATGGGCGACAACATCTATCTCGGTGACCGGGACGGCGTTCGGACGCCGATGCAATGGACCGCCGACCGCAACGGTGGATTCTCGACCTGCGACTTCGCGCAGCTCTACTTGCCCACCTTGATGGACCCGGTGTACGGGTTCCAGGCCATCAACGTCGAATCCCAGCTACGCAACCAACATTCTTTCTTGCAATGGTTCCGCCGGCTTCTAGCCGTGCGGAAGCAACATCCGGTCTTCGGAACGGGCATCTTCGAGGTGCTCCATCCCGAAAACCCTGCGATCTTCGCTTATGTTCGACGTCGAGGGGAAGACATAATCCTGGTGGTCAACAATCTGTCACCCCGTGCTCAGGCAGCGGAGCTTGACTTGTCGGAGCACGAAGGACTGTTCCCGATAGAGCTCTTGGGACGTGAGAAGTTCCCCCGGATCGGGGAGCTCCCTTACCTGCTCACGTTCGGGCCACACAGCTTTTACTGGTTCCAACTGGTGGAGGGCACCGATGAATCTTGATGTGACGCCGTTACTCGAATCCCTTCCGTCCGCGCGCTGGTTCGGGGGCAAAGGCAGACCGATAAGAGACATCGAGGTTGTGGACTTCGGTGTGGTCGAGGACGGCCCACCCGCGCTCGTTTTCTCGATAGTGCGGGTGAACTTCGCCGACGAGGGTCCCGAGCACCTCTATCACCTGCCGTTGATCGTCGAGGAGGGGATGGCTACGGATGCATTCCAGGATCCCGACCGGTTGAAGATCATCGGCGACCTCATGGCGCACGGAACCTCTATCAAGGGTCACGATGGCGTCTTCCAGTTCTCGGGCCCGGGGCTCGACCCTCTGTCGCCTCCCGGCGAGGAGATCAGGGTCATGAGCGCCGAGCAGAGCAACACATCTCTCGTGCTGGACGAAAGCGTGATCGTCAAGGTGTTCCGCCGGCTCGAGGTCGGCACGAACCCCGACCTGGAGATGACTCGGTTCCTAACGAACGAAGGTTTTCAGTACATCCCCCTCCACGTGGGCGAGATCGACTACGCAGGTGTGGACGAGGAGCAAGAGATGTCGATCGACCTGGGGATCGCCCAACAGTTCATGCCGGACGCCACCGAGGGGTGGGAACAGACCCTCGCCTACCTCGACCGCTTCTACGCCGAGGCCAGCGAGCTCGACGCGCGCGAAGACATGCGATTCCTTACGGAGGAAAGAGCCCACGAGATCTTCCGGTCACTCGAAGATCTCGGAGAGGTGACGGCGCTACTTCACGTAACGATGTCGCGAGCGGAGGGCGACCCCGACCTGGCCCCCGAGCCGACCGATCGCTTCGATCTCGAGGCGTGGGCCGAGCGGGCACGGAAGTCTCTGGCGGCGCTGGTGAAGGATTCCGCTCCGGAACTGGCCGGAACCGCAGATGCGATCAATGAACGGATCAACGGCTTGCGCTCGATCCAAGAAGCGGGAGCGAAGCTCCGGATCCACGGCGACTACCACTTGGGTCAGGTCCTGGCGAGTGGTCGAGGCTGGATGATCCTCGATTTCGAAGGGGAGCCCATCCGATCGCTAGAGGAACGAAGGGTCAAACAATCGCCGCTGCGCGACGTAGCGGGGATGTTGCGATCGTTCAACTACGCGGCGATCACGGCTCTGTTCGCTAAGGCCGAGCCCGAGTCGGAAGACTGGCTCCGACTAGAGCCATGGGCCGAGATGTGGGAAACGGTGGCTCGCGAACGCTTCCTGCATGCGTATCTGACGCGTTCGCATGAGGGGCACTTCTTGCCCACCGATCGCGAAGAGCTCTTCACCATGCTCGACGTGTTCGAGATAGACAAAGCCCTCTACGAACTGGCTTACGAACACAGCCACCGACCGGACTGGGTTCGGATCCCACTACGAGGAATCGCACAGGTTCTCGAACGAGAGCCGGCTAGATGAAAAAAACTCGTCGGGAGGACATCGAACGTTTGATCAAAGGCGAGCTCCGCGAGCCTCACAGCCTTCTGGGCCGGCACCCAGAGGACGGGTCCGTGACCGTGCGGGCCTGGAAGCCCGAGGCACAGACCGTGCGGGTTCTGAGTGACGGCGAGGTCGTGGCCAAGCTCGAAAGCGTCGACACCGCCGGCCTGTTCGAAGGTGCCTTAGAGGGTCCCCTGGACGACTACCAACTCGAGGTCGAGTACGCGAACGGACAGCGGTTCGTGCAACGGGATCCATACGCGTTCCTCCCCACGCTGAGCGATCTCGATCTCCATCTAGCCGGAGAAGGGACGCACCTCAGGTTGTGGGAGAAGCTCGGTGCCCACATCGCAGAGATCGACGGTGTAACGGGAGTTTCGTTCGCGGTGTGGGCTCCGAATGCACGCAGCGTTCGCGTGGTCGGTGAGTTCAACTCATGGGACGGGCGACTGCACCCGATGCGCTCGCTCGGTTCCTCAGGGATCTGGGAGCTCTTCGTACCCGACATGGAGCACGGCGCCTTCTACAAGTTCGAAGTGCTCACCGCCCAAGGAAACCTGGTTCTCAAGACGGATCCTTACGCGTTCGCCACGGAGCTCCCTCCGGGCAATGCCGCGATCGTGTACGAGTCCTCGTACACATGGGGCGACCAGGACTGGATGAAGGCACGCGAGAAATCCGATCCGTACCCGGCCCCCATGACAACGTACGAGCTACACCTTGGCTCGTGGCGTCGCGATGAGACGGGAGAGGTTCTCAACTACCGCGAGCTCGCCAGGCAGCTCGTCGACTACTGCACCGAGCTGAACTTCACGCATGTCGAGCTCATGCCGGTTGCGGAGCATCCCTTCACAGGCTCATGGGGCTACCAGGTCAGCAACTACTTCGCGCCCACGGCCCGGTACGGCAACCCAGACGACTTCAGGTTCTTCGTCGACAAACTTCACCAAGCCGGCATCGGAGTGATCGTCGACTGGGTGCCCGCTCACTTCCCAAAGGACGAGTGGGCTTTGGCGCGGTTCGACGGCACCGCACTGTACGAACACGTCGACCCCCGCAAGGGCGAGCACCCGGACTGGGGAACTCTGGTGTTCAACTACGGACGGAACGAGGTACGCAACTTCCTGATCTCCAACGCCCTCTACTGGCTCGAGGAGTTACACATCGACGGGCTGCGAGTGGATGCCGTCGCGTCGATGCTCTATCTCGACTACTCGCGCAAGGAAGGCGAGTGGGTGCCAAACAAGTTCGGGGGCCGCGAGAACCTGGAGGCGATCGAGTTCATCAAGCAGTTGAACACCGTGGTCTACCAGGAGCACCCCGGTGCTCTGATGATCGCCGAGGAATCGACAGCGTTCCCCGGCGTGTCGCGACCGATCCATCTGGGTGGTCTCGGGTTCGGCTTCAAATGGAATATGGGTTGGATGCACGACACGCTGCTCTACTTCGGCAAGGACCCGATCCACCGCCGCTTCCATCACAATCAGCTGACGTTCTCGATGGTGTACTCCTTCTCCGAGAACTTCACCCTCCCACTGAGCCACGACGAAGTCGTTCACGGTAAGGGCTCACTGATCAACAAGATGGCCGGCGACAAGTGGCAGCGTCTGGCCAACCTCAGATCTCTCTACGCATACATGTGGGCACATCCTGGTAAGCAGCTCATGTTCATGGGGGCCGAGTTCGGAATGGAGAGCGAGTGGGATCACGACCTGAGCATCGATTGGCACCTACTGGACAACGAGCAACACCTAGGGATCAAGAATCTGGTCCGGGATCTCAACAAGGTCTATAAGGAAACCCCGGCGCTGTACCAGAAAGACTTCACGCCGGATGGCTTCAGCTGGATCGATGCGAACGACGCCGACAACAACGTCCTCTCCTTCTACCGGACGAGCGCGGACGAGAAAGAGCATCTGGCCTGCATCTGCAACCTGGCGCCGGTCCCCCGCACCGGGTTCCGGGTCGGGCTGCCCAAAGGAGGCAAGTTCACTGAGGTCCTGAACACCGACGCGGAACCTTACGGCGGCACCAACACCGGCAACATGGGGGTCGTCGAATCGCGGCCCGTCCCCTGGCACGGTCTCGAGCACTCGGCGATGTTGACGCTTCCCCCTCTGGGAGTCGTGTGGCTGCGCGGATAACCGTTCACGGCCACTTCTACCAACCTCCCCGCGAGAACCCCTGGACGGGGGTGATCGACGAGCAGCCGAGCGCGGCCCCCGCTCACGACTGGAACGAACGCGTGCACTCCGAGTGCTACCGCCCCAACGCTTTCGCTCGGATCCCGGAGATGGACGCCGACGGGAAACCGGGGGGAGAACGCGTCGTCAACAACTACGAACGTCTCTCGTACAACGTGGGGCCCACCCTCCTGTCCTGGATGGAGAAGGCTGATCCTGAGACCTACAGCAAGATCCTCGAGGCCGACCGATTGAGCCTTGAACGATCGGGCCACGGCAACGCGATGGCGCAGTCGTATCACCACACCATCCTGCCCCTGTCGCCTTCCCACGACGTGAGGACCCAGATCCGTTGGGGCGTTGCCGACTTCCAACATCGATACGGCCGCGATCCAGAGGGCATGTGGCTGCCCGAAACGGCGGCGAACGACGACACCCTCGCAGCCTTGATCGAGGAAGGGATCTCTTTCACGATCCTGGCCCCCAAACAAGCGAGCCGGTGGCGCAAAGGGGATGGCAAGTGGATCCAAGCCGAAGCACAACCGGTCGATCCCCGGCTCCCCTATCGCTACCTCCATCGCGATGGGTCGGGCCGTTCTATGACGCTCTTCTTCTACGACGCGGAGGTCGCCCGCAAGATCGCGTTCGAGCGAGCAGGATCCTCGGCAGAGGGGTTCATCGAGCTGTTCCAACAACGCGCCGAAGACGACCACCTCGTCCATGCAGCCACCGACGGCGAGACCTATGGTCACCACAACGTCTTCTCGGAGCTGGGCCTTGCCTACGCGCTGTTCGTCGAAGCACCCGAGCGCGACCTCGAAGTCACGAACTACGCAGCCTTTCTGGAAACGGCCACGGTGGAGCACGAAGCCGCAATATGGCGAGGAGAAGGCACCGCTTGGTCCTGTGCCCATGGGGTCGGTCGGTGGGTCCGGGATTGCGGTTGCAGCACCGGCGGAGACGAGGGATGGAACCAGCGTTGGCGTAGCTCGCTAAGAGCGGGGCTCGACATCGTGAAGCACGCCGCGGACGAGGTCTTCGAACGCCTCGGCGGGGCCCTATTGAACGACCCATGGAAAGCGCGCGACGAGTACATCTGGGTCCTTCTGGGTCAGCGTGATCTGGACACGCTGATCGCCGACAACGCTTCCGGACCCCTCGATCCCGAACAGAAGGTCCAGGTCGGGTCCCTCCTGGAATTGCAACGCAACGCGATGTCCATGTACACGAGTTGCGGCTGGTTCTTCAACGACATCGCCGGGATCGAGACGATCCAGGTCCTGAGGTACGCGGCCCGAACCATGGACGTCCTTCAGGAGTTGAATCAAACGATCCCGGAACAGGCTTTCCTCGCCGCGCTGGAGCAGGCGAAGAGCAACGACCCCTCCAAGGGAACCGGTGCCGACATCTACCTCGCCTTGCACTCGGCGCCGATGGCGTCTCGATAGCCACTAGTCCGGGCTAACCTTGGAGTGATGAGGCGGATCGGTCTTCTTTTTGCTGTGGTACTTCTCGCGGGTGCAACCGTGGGGGGACCCGCACCCACCGCGCAAGGGCAAGTCGGCCCCGGCTACTTCGCCACCGAGAACGTCGAGCATGTGCAGACACTCCCTCAGGAAACCGACACGTCGGGTGGGGTCTTCCATGACGACTACCTATACGTAACAACGGCACGGGCCCTCACGATCTACGACGTCTCCGATCCCCTGAACCCCGCGGTCCAAGGAGTCCTGCCACTGCCGCAGCAGCCGCAGTTCTCCGAGGAGGACCCCGACACGAACGGGAAGATCCTGCTCATCGGGACCGTCGGCATCCTGTTCGTGGTCGACGTCGAAGACAAGACGAATCCCACGATCGTGGGTCAACTACAAGGCGCCGACAACCACACGATCTCGTGCGTGCTGGATTGCAAATATGGCTGGGGTTCTGAAGGGATCATCGTCGACCTGCGTGATCCCACGAACCCGCAACTTGCCGGCAACTGGGGCGAGGGGATGCCTGCGCAGGATGGCCACGATGTAACAGAGGTTGCGCCCGGCCGCGTCGTCACCTCAACGCAGCCGCTCATGTATCTCGATGCAAGGAAGGATCCCCTTCACCCGAAACTGCTGGGCCTGGGAGCCAACGAAGACAAGCGATTCATCCACGGCAACCTCTGGCCGCACGAGGCAACGGATAAGTTCCTGCTCGTCGGCGGGGAGTCCGGCGGCGACTGCGGAGCAGAGAATGCCGGCTCGTTCATGGTGTGGGACGCGGCGTCGTTCCCGAAGACCCATACCTTCAAGATGCTCGACGAGTACCGGATGGTGAACGGCAACCCCATGGAGGGCAACGCCGTCACGAATACCTTCTGCGCCCACTGGTTTACGACCCACGAAACGTTCAAGAACGGAGGCCTCGTTGCCTTTTCGAGCTATGAACACGGCGTGAGGTTCCTGCAGGTCCAGAGCACGGGCAAGATCAAAGAGGTTGGCTGGTTCCTTCCGGTCGGCGGTGCCTCCTCTGCGGCTTACTGGGTAACCGACCGCATCGTTTACTCACTCGACTACCAGCGCGGCATCGACATCATCCGCTTCACCGACAAGTCGTTCTACGAGGTGTCTGGCGGAGGTGGGGGTGGAGGATCAGGCGGCGGCGCGGGCGAGCAGCTGAAGGGCCCGGGCGTCAGGCTTCGCATCTCGAACCGCAATCCCCGACGCGGCGACACGATCCGCTTGACCGTGGGCCTGCGCAAGTGCACCGGACACAAGGGAACGAAGGTCAAGCTCCAGCGCAAGGTTGGTGGAGGCTACAAGGCGATCGGCACCAAGAAACTGAAGCGCAACTGCGTGGCCAAGTTCACCGACGTCGCCGCATACAAGAAGGCCACTTACAAAGCGGTGTGGCCCAAACAGGACCAGGATCACAGGGCCGGCCGTTCAAAGCCCCAGTCCGTCACCCCCCACTAGTCCAAGTGGACGGGAGCTCCTGATGCAACGCCGAGACGTGCTCAGGAGTCTTAAAGAGTGATGAAGAAGCGATGGCCGTGTCTGCTCGCCCTAGCGACCGTCGCATCCGTTCCGTCGCTGCCGGCACAGGGCGCTCCGGAACGCGACGCAGTGGTTTCATCCCCGTCGCCGGTATCGCGCGCGGGGAAGATCGCCTTCTCGTCACATCAGATCCTGACGATCAACCCCAACGGGACCGATGAGAATCGCCTGACCGACACGAAACGCGAGAACAGGTCCCCCGCCTGGTCTCCTGACGGAACCAAGATCGCTTTCGTGTGCCGCGGCGGCTATTACGCGTACGCCCGCAGGCAAGAGATCTGCGTCATGGATGCGGACGGCTCCGACCGCGTGCGATTGACATTCGACGACTTCGGCGACGACGCTCCTGCTTGGTCTCCCGATGGTCGGTGGATCGTTTTCACCCGCAACCACGGCGACGCTTCCGAGTACGACACCATGAACGAGATCCACAAGATGCGAGTGGACGGATCGGACGAGCAGCAGCTGACGTCCAATACCCAATACGAGGCCTCACCGAGCTGGTCACCGGATGGGAACCGCATCGCCTTCTACGGTCATGGTCTCGGCCGGCTCGATGGAGGCATCTACACGATGAGTCCGGACGGATCCGAAGTCGAGCCTTTCCTCGACGAGATCGACGAGTACGAAGATGCGCCCGACTGGTCACCGGATGGAACCAAGCTTGCCTACGACGCAGGTTGGAACGTCATGGTCTATGACATCGCTTCGGGCGTGACCTCGCGATTGGTCCACGGCATCGCACCTTCCTGGTCGCCGGATGGCAGGTGGATCGTGTACCAGGACTTCTCAGAACGGCGCCAGAAGGATTACCTGCGAAAGATCCGACCCGGGGATGGAAAGGTCGTCACGATCCATAAAGGTCGTGGGTATGTGGCGGATTGGGGCCCGGCCCCCCAGGATGACTGAGGTAGGTGCCGCGGCAGAGGCTAGCGACGGTTGGCGTAGCGGACGCGTACTCGGTTGCGAGTCGACATCGCAGCGCCGAACGCGGCGCTCATCAGCAGAGCAGCCCCCCACAAGGGATACGGCGGTTCCTGCTGCTTGCGCAAAGAGCTGAACGCGTAGTCCTCCTCCTTGGCGAAAGCCGCGTTGACGTCGCTATGTAACTGATGTGCGAACGCGACCTGGGGTTGCTCTTGCTCCTGCGCTGCGAACGCGGCGTTCGCCTGCGCTTGAGCCTGTGCCTGGCTGGCCGAGGGTGGGTTGGGTGGAGGCGGCGGTGCGGCCAGGGGGATCAACGGGAAGATGGTGACGCCGGGGATCACGTTCGGCGGGATCACCGGCTCGTCTTTCTTCTCGAGGGGCGCACAGACGACCTGTGCGCTAGCAACCGGTGGCTCGCCGATCAACCCGCGGATCCTCAAGTCCACCTTCGTGGTCTTGCCGGCCAGCGATTGAGGACACCTGTAAGTCACCTCGAACTCGAGCGAGTTATCGGCTTGTAAGAGAACGCCGTCATACAGCTCAGGGGTGATGGTTTGGACGACGCCTTGCCGTTGCGCCTCTGCGGCCAAGCCGATCTCAGATCGAGACCTGATCGCCTCGACGAGCTCGACGATCGCAGGAGCCATGTTCGCGTTGTCGATTTCGTCTTGCTGCAGGACGCAAACCAGCGGGTCGCCACCTTTGACATCGATTGACCCGTTCCTGTCGCAGTCCACGCCTTCGGGAGGGGCAAGTGCGCCGGTCGCTTTCGCCATCTTGCGCAGGTCCTTTGTTGCGTCGGGATAGAGGGAGAGACCAAGCTGCTTGATCCCGTTGGTGCGTAGGGTCTCCGCCACTGTCTTGAAGTCTGGGATATCCGGTTTAGCGACTTGGGGCTCCGGTCGCGTGACGTTGTTGTCGCTATCTGCTGCACTGTTCTCGGTACCGAAGGGCTCGTCACCAACATGCAGGATCACGCGCAGCGCTTGCTTCCGGAAGTTGGGCTGCAGACCTGGCGGAACGTCTCGCGACGAGGGGCCAGGAGGCCACACGTCGGCACCCGACCCGCTTCCGGCCTGCCATAGGGCCTCGAGCTGAGCGTCGTAGATGCCACCGCCCTCAGCCGTCAGCGAGGTGATCGCTTCCGTCATCTGAGGAGCCGTCGCGCCGATGTCTAGCACTCGTTGATAGACGTAGTTGTCGGTGTCGGGCCTGGGTGGGATGTCGGTTGGATAGGACCGGTATTCGCCCAGACCGAACTCGACCGCGGCCCCCGATGCGACCAAACCGTTGTGGATCTCTTCGAGCGCCTCTGCAGCCTCCTTGATCACCTGCGTCATGCTCGACGAGGTATCGACCACGAAGAACACGTCCAACGGGGTAAGCGTCCGCGGGACGCGCAGGTCGTAAGGCACCTTCTTGGTCTTCCCCAGATCGATCTTGACCTTCGATGTCTCTGGGGTGAGTCGAGCCTGTCTAACGAGATCCTTCGGCGGGTTGTCGAGCAGCGAGATGTCCGGGATCTCGACGACATCCGGGGGGATGTCCTTGTTGTTGGTTGGACCCGCATAGACCTCGATCGTTCGTGCCGTGAAACCGAAGAAAGCATTTGCGCCACGGCGACTTGCGACCATCCCCTTGACCCCGCCGGTCGGTGCCTTTAGGTCGAGCCAGTTGATGATCAACGGAGCGTACGCATAGACACCGCCGCCCGTCGCCATCACGACGCTGTCCGCGTTACTCCCGTGCGCGACGGAGTTCGGGGGGCCGGGTACCGATAGGGCGAGCCACCTTCGGCCGGCGTCGTCTGAGTAACGACCACCACCGCCTGCCGACAGGAACGCCATGATACGGGCCGGCTTACCGCCAGAATGGAAGACGTCGATCGGACCGGTCGATTGGTTCGCGAATTCGGGAACGCTGGTGAACGTCGTCCCACCATCGGTCGAGTGGAACAGCCCTGCCGTGCCGCCGAGCCATACATCGCTCTTGTTCAAGGGATCGACCTCGATGTCGATGACTCCTGTGCTCGGCGAGTTGGATTTCAGCTGCCATGCGTCCCCGCCGTTGGTCGTCGTGTACAGCAGGTCGGCCGAACCGGCGACATCGACCGACAGATAAGCGGTCAGGGGGTCATTAGGGGCCACGCGCATGACGCCGGGCGCCCCGGCAGGAGCGAGTCCTACATCTCCCGTCCGCCAGTCATCACCCCCATTGGTGCCGATCAGGATGTGCGGTGTCGAGACCGGACCAGATTGCTCCTCGATAACGAGGTACATGCGTTGAGACCCTCGTTCGGGGACGACGATCCCCTCGATGACGGTGCTACCCACGACTGGTTTCTGGATCGTTGGGTCCGAGGCGACGTCGAATATCAGCTTCCAGTCACAGCCGTTGTTCTCCGAACGCATCACGACTTTCCCGTTGGAAACGAATAAGCGGTTGGACGCCTGCGCGTCCACCGCGAAAGATGTGATCGATTGCGGACCGTTCGGGAACTTCGGTCCTCCGATCGTGTGCCAGAAGCCAGGCTTTGCCTGGGGGCACGAGGCGTTGGCCGCGCTGAACGGAACCAGCACGGCCGCGATCAAAGCCGCGACCACTGCCAGGTTCGCCAGCGAGCGTAGGGGCCTCATCTGTCTCATCTCGTACCTAGAAGGTTCTCCGGCAGGGCATCCGTACCTTTAGTCTGTGGTGCATGAGTAGCGACGGACGAAGAGCAGCAGACATTCCCGGTCAGCCCGGCGAAAGCGGGGACGACAAGCGAACCGATGGGGTCGTGGTTGACCTCGAACGGTTGGAGAAGCAAGCCGAGGAGCTGTACCTCCATCGGTTCGTCGAGACGGTCAAGAAGGTCAGAGGAGATCACGGTCGATATCTGACCCTGCGGGCGGGCGACGAGACCGCGATCGAAGCAGCGGCGGACGGAAGCGCCGAATCCCTCAAAGACGCGCTCGTCAATCCCCCACCGGTTTCCCCGGACACGGACTAGCTCGCCGAAGTTCGCTTAGCCGCGGCGCTGGGCGCGGGCCCGCGTCCATTGCCGGTGGCATTGAACGGCGTTCCAAGACCGGCTTCGTCGACCGGCACGTCTCGCAGGATCTCGTCGAGGGCCTTGCCCTCTAATGTCTCGATATCTTCCAGACGTGCCGCCAGGCGATCGAGGATCTCGCGGTTCGCCTTCAGGATGCGGGTGGCCTCGGCCTCGCCGGCCGAGACCAAACGCTGGATCTCTGCGTCGAATTCTTCGTGTGTCTGCGACGAGATCTGAGCGAATGTGGAGTTGCCACCGAGGTACTGGTCGACGTCGGCGGCGATCAACCGCGTGCGTCCAAGAGCGGGACTCATGCCGTACCGGCCGACGATGTCTCGAGCGACTTCGGTCGCCTTCTCGATGTCTTCTTCGGCCCCCGTCGACATATCGCCCAGGATCATCTCTTCCGATGCGAGTCCGGACATCGCGATCACGATCTGAGAGAAGAGCTGGTTGCGAGTGAAGAACATCTGCTCGCCGCCCTCGCGCTGCAACTCCAGGGTCCCGATCGAAGCGAGACCTCGGGTCCGGGCCAGGATCGTGACGCGGTGGATCTCGTCTCTACGGCCCAGAGCCGCAGCCACGACTGCGTGCGCCGCTTCATGCAACGAGATGCGTCGCTCTTCCTCCTCGGACATGACGCGCCCACGACGCTTCGGACCATGGAGCACACGCTGGATCGCCTCTTCGAGCTCGGGCGTATCGATCGTCGGCTTGTCCTGCCGGATCGAAAGCAGTGCGCCTTCGTTGATGACATTCGCAAGGTCCGCGCCCGAGAAACCAGGGGTCCGCTTCGCGATGTAGTTCAGGTCGACATGGTCCGCCAGGGGCTTGTTGCGTGCATGGATCCTGAGGATCTCCGTCCGGCCTTCTGCATCAGGCTGATCGACCGTGATGTGCCGGTCGAAACGACCGGGACGCAGCAACGCGGGGTCGAGGATGTCGGGACGGTTCGTTGCCCCGATCACCACGACGCCGCTGGAGACCTCGAATCCGTCCATCTCCACCAGCAGCTGGTTCAGGGTTTGTTCGCGTTCGTCCGAGCCTCCGCCTTCGCCGCTTCCTCGCTTGCGGCCTGCGGCGTCCAACTCGTCGATGAACACGATCGCGGGAGCGACGGCACGCACTCGACGGAAGAGGTCACGTACACGAGCCGCACCGATACCGACGAGGGATTCGACGAACTCCGCTCCGGCCACGGAGAAGAATGGAACGCCCGCCTCGCCTGCGACAGCCTTGGAGAGGAGCGTCTTCCCACACCCTGGAGGCCCGAAAAGGAGAACACCCTTGGGGGGAACCGCGCCGATCTTCTCGTAGCGCTTTGGGTTTTGCAGATAGTCGACGACTTCCTTCAGCTCGACGACCGCCTCGCCCTCACCACCGACATCGTTGAATGTGACGGGAGCGACGAAACCTTTCCTCTGTTTCTTGGCGCCCACGCTTCCGAACGACATGACCTCGCCGATCGCCGAGCCGCCCCCACGTCCTGCAGTGAAGAGGAGCCCGAAGAATGAAGCCAGGATCAGCAGTGGCAAGAGATACGTCGATACCGCACGCACGATGGTCTTCGATGTCTGAGCGTCGACGGTCACGTCGGCTCCTGCGGCGATCACGAGGTCCGAGAGGACACCGAACGCTGCGTCGCTGGATGGGTAGGTGACCCAGTATTCGCCCGATCCGAGAGGAGCCTTCGATACGGGCTCTGGTTCGGGCTGCGGCCGGGGCTTCTTGTTGGCGTTGCCTTTCCCGTTCGCCTTTTCGCCATCGCCGCTACCGTTGCCCTTGGGATCACCTTGCTCGCCCTTCGCCGCATCGCCCTTCTTTGGCTCCTCCTTGGGCTTCGGCTTGGGCTCGGGGATGATCGACTGTGCCGCGAAGGTCCCGACCAACCGGTTGTCCTCGTCGCGGAACACAGCCGTGGGGATGCGGTTCTCGGCCGCCAGCGCGGCCAGCTGGTCGATGGACAGTTCCTCACCTGTAGAGGTGGGCGTCAGATAATCCAGTGACCACGCGAAAGACCCGAGCAGCAGGATCACCACGATCGATAGAACGATGGTCGTCTTCCGGCTCGCCATCTTCTTCTTGGCGGCGCGGGAACGGCGGCGCCGGAGCACCCAATTCTCGGCCTTCTCCCGCAGCTTCTCGCTGAAGGTCGCAGGCTCTGCCGCTACGAGGCTCGTCGGCTTTTCGGGAGTTGCGGGAGTTGGTTGAGTAGACATCGACTCTCCATTGAGTTTGAGGGGGGCCAAGACTAAGGGAACTACAGGGGTAGTACCGAACCGTGAGAGAAGGCTTCGCCGTCAGGGAGCTTTTTCCTATCTAGCGGGGTGTGTCTTCGGGGCTTTCGGTTGGCGAGGAAGTGACGCCATCGCCGTGGAGAGCTTCCGGAACTCTCGGGCGAGGTCGGGCAGCTGGTAGTGGGCATTCAGCCCGCTCGGGTTCGGGAGGAGCCAGATCGTCGTTGCGTCGATGGTTCGATCCTGCGGTCCGACCTGGGCCCCGGGATCGCCGAACCCCACCCGATAGGCCTGCATCCCCAGAACCGCAAGGAATCGGGGGCCGTGGCGCCGGATCTTCCGCCGCAGGGACGCGGCCCCTCGCTTCAACTCCTCGGAGGTGAGCTCCGCTGCCGTGGCCGTCGTCCTCGACACCACATTGGTGATCCCCAGCCCAAGGCCCAGCAGCTCCTCCTCCTCGAAGGGCGAGAGCTGCCTCGGGGTGAACCCGGATCTATGAAGAGCCGGCCAGAAGCGATTGCCCGGGCGAGCGAAGTGGTGCCCGGTGGCGCCCGAATAGAGGCCCGGATTGATGCCGCAGAAGACGATATCGAGCCCCGGAGCGATCAGATCCCTGATCCGCTTGCCGTGGGCGGCCTCTAACTGAGCCCGTGTTGGTCGCCATGGCTCAACGATCGATCTTCACCCTCGCCGTCCGCTGGAAGATGGGGCTATGAGATCCATAGCCGCACTCGTGGTCGTCGCTCTGGTGACAGGAGCGTGCAGCTCGTCGGGGGCCGGAAAGACGCGGACCGCCGACCCCTCCACCTGCCCCGAGGCGACTCCGGGAGACGCCGGCATCGATGTTCCCGGCCTCGTGGTGCCGCCCGGGTTCGTCGCGTTGAAGGCACGCCCTACGGGTCAGCGGTTGACACGGATCAAGGGATACATCGATATGACCCCGATCGCGATCTACAGGTACTACAAGAAGTTCGAGCGAGATAAAACCTACGAGTACTTCCTTCTCGAGCACGAGATCATCGAAGCCGAGGCTTTCTTCAGCACCGGGAAGCACCGCAACTTCGTTACAGCCCGGGAGGTATGTCCCGGGCGATCGAACATGTTCGTGTTCATCGGCCCCGAGGATTACTCGAAGGACCCCTAACGCTTGTGGCCCGGCGCCCACATGCTCGGCCCCGACAACTGCTTGACCGCGATCCCGGACCCGACCTGCTTCTGAGGGCCCTTCGCCGGCGTCGCACAGGTGTCTTCACACGTGTCCGAGATAGCCGCCCACACCTTCCCGTCAAGAGGCGAGATGAAGAGGTCGAGGAAGTCGAACATGCCACCGCATCGCTGGTTGCAATCCCCTCTGCGCACCGGGTCCCCCGGAACGTTGACCGTGGTGGAAACGAACAACGGGTTCTTGCTCAAAGCGTTCGTCGATGTGACGAGGTAATCGTTCCAAGGACGCGACGGGTCGTCGTGACTCTTGGACGTTGACCCCGGGAACAGGATCGCGATCCGGCCGCGGTCACCTGCCGCAACGACCGGGAAGTTCGCCTGAGTTACCCCGGGAGGAGCGATCAGTCGCGGCTTACTCCAAGTCGCCCCGTGGTCGCGCGAGATGGCGAGCATCGGCAACTGCCTTGCCTGTGACCACCACACCAGGTAGACGTTGTCTTCCGCGTCGGTTGCGATCTCGATGTGGGGACCGCCGGTCCGCGGGTACTTGGACACCCGGGTGCGGGTCCACGTTGAGCCCATGTCCTCCGACATAGCCACCCACGGCATTCCGCAGTGACCCTTCGGCAGGAACAGACGACCTTTGGTGTCGACGGCCGCGTGGCCGTGTAGCCCGCCACAGAAACCTCCGGCTTCCTCGTCCTCGCCGAGGTACGGCTGCTCTCCGGTCGGCGTCCATACGATTCCGCCATCCAGCGATCGAGTGCAGGCCACATCCGCAACACGGTTGGTGCAGTAGTAGAGAACTGCTGGATAACCGCTGGTCTCGAAGCCCTCCGGCGGAGGGCCGGAGTAGAAGGTCTGGTGGTCCACCGACCACCCGGCAGATGCCAGAGGGTTGCGGCTCCACGTCTCGCCCTTGTCGTCGCTCCACAACAAGTAGGAGCCCGACACGGTGTAGAGGTCCACCGAGAACACGCGCTTGCCCGCGGTGTCTGTGTAGACATAGGGATCGAGGCTCTGCGGGGACTCGTGCTGACCCGGAGCGATCTCCGGCTGAACCGACTCCCACGTCATGTTTCCGTCATCCGAACGATAGATCTCGGTCCGAGCGAGGGCCCCACCGCCACCGTCGAAAGTTCCGGCGGCGAAGAAAGCGGTTCCGTCGGGGAGAACTCCGATCGTCGGCTCCGCCGCATCCCGACCAACCGGCGTGGCTTGCACCTTCAGTTTGGGACCCTTGTAGGGAACGGGCTTGTTAACCGGAGCCTTCTTGCTCGAGGCCGGCTTGCGCAGGAGCTTCCCGTGATACGCCTGATGAATTCCGGGAACCGCGGTGGGTTTCTGCGCGGTGCGAGACGCCACCTCGACACGCGCTCCGGCAGCGCTGAATACCTGTGCCCCCACCAGGCACGCCAACGTTGCCACCATCAAGAAAAGCTTCTTATCCACCCGCCGAGTCGCCATCGACCCTCCCGTTCGCCGCCGTGTCTCCCTGAGTCCTAGGGAGATTGTCGCACTTCTGCCACCGGACGCGCTCGCGTCAGTCCAAGCCCCTCAGGGCGTCTTCCACGCCCCGAACGAACGTCGGATAGGGGTAGATCAGATCCTTGAGGGCCGGGATCGGGATCCTCTCTTTCACCGCGAGGACGAGCAGGCCTAGAACCTCTCCCGCTGCCGGACCCATCGTGGATGCGCCGACCAGGACGTTGGCTGAGGTATCGGCCACCAGCTTCGTAACGCCGTGCTCGGCCCCCGGACCATGGATCCATCCCCTGGCCGACGACGACGTGGTCGCTACCCCGATCGCCACATCGAGGCCGGCCTCCCTCGCCTGCTTCTCTGACAGGCCGACGCTAGCCACTTCTGGGTCCGTGAAGGTGACCCGAGGCACGGCTGAATAATCCGCCTCGACCGTGGGTTGCCCCAGGATGTCTGCGGCCGCGATGCGCCCCTGATAGACCGCAACGTGCGTGAACGCTCCCTTTCCAGTCACGTCTCCGACGGCCCACAGTCCATCGCCCGCCCGAAGGTGACCGTCGACCTCGAGTGACGAAGCCTGAGGATCGAGTCCGACGTTCTCGACCCCGAGCGATGCGATGTTCAAGCGTCGCCCGGTCGCCACCAACAGCTTCTCCGCCTCGAGCGTCTGCCCGCCCGACAGCTTCACCGCGACTCCTCCATCGCGGGCCTCGACGGAGTCGGCGGAGTTCTTCGTGAAGAGCTTCATCCCCTCCGCTCGAACAGCGTCGCCGAGGGCCTCGCCGTTCTCGGGTTCCTCCAGCGGCAAAGCGTGATCGGCGAGCTCTACGATCGTGACGGCCGTTCCGAAGCGATGGAAGGCCTGGGCCAGCTCCAATCCGATCGGTCCGGCTCCCAGCACGATCAACGACTTGGGTAGCTCCTTTGCCTCGATCGCATCACGGTTGGTCCAGAAGTCCACACCCGCTAGGCCTTCGATCGGAGGGATGGCCGGTTCGCCGCCGGTGGCGACCACGATCCCGTTCCGCGCTGAGTAACGCTCGCCATCGACTTCGACGGTGCGCGGGGCGACGATCCGCGCGTCTCCCCGGACGAACGTCTCACCTTTCTTGACGTGCCTCTCGACTGCGATCTCGTCATCCCAGTCGGCCGTTGCTTCTCGCACGCGTTTCGCAACCGGATCCCACTTTGGGTCGATCTTGGAGTTGCCGGCAAGCCCCAGCACTCGCGCCGCCTCGGCAAGACTGTTACCGGCGCGAACGATGATCTTCGAAGGGATGCATCCCCAGTAAGGGCACTCCCCTCCGACCAACTTCCGCTCGACCGCGAGCACGTCGAGGCCACCCTCCGCAGCGCGGCCGGCAACTTCTTCGCCCCCCACCCCCATCCCGATGACGATGAGATCGTGTTCGCTCATTCTTCTCCTCGCCGACGGCCGAGCCCGTCGGCGTTCGACGGACCGACCCTCTTTTGCTCGCGCAACGCGAAAATCGCTGCTGCCTGCTTGAACCGGTATCGTCCGGCCACGCAGACAACCATGGAGGTGACCCCCAGATGATGTCGAACGACATCGCCTCGAGGCTCGACCGGGCTACGGAAGATCGCAGACTTTTGAATCATCCCTTCTACCAGGCATGGGCCGAAGGAACACTCACGGTCGAAGATCTCGCCTTTTACTCGAAGCAGTACTGGCGTCAGGTGGAGGCCTTCCCCGGCTACCTCGACAACCTCGACAGCCGCGTGCCGGACGGAACGACAAAGGAGATCCTCAGGGAGAACCTGAAGGACGAGATCGGCGGCGATCACCCCGGGCTATGGCTGCGTTTCGCGTCCGCGGTTGGTGTGCCGGCACCAGAAGTGCGGGAGTCGACCGCGGAGCACGAGACCGAGGAGTGCGTGAGCACCTTCAACCTGGCGACCAAGGAAGCTTCGGTGCCCTTTGCGCTTGGGATGTTGTACGCGTACGAGTCCCAGACCCCGGAGGTTGCCAAGACGAAGGTTGCCGGCCTGCGCCAGCACTACGGCATCGACGGAGAAGACATCCACTACTTCGAGCTCCACGGCGAGCTCGATGTCGATCATGCCGACGGACTGGCCGGGGCTCTCGCCGAGAGCACGCAGACGGAAGAAGATCTGCAGCAGGCAGAGGCCGGAGCGGCAACGGGTGCCCGTGCAATCTGGGGGCTCCTGGACGGAGTCGCTCGAGTCAGAGACATCGGCTAGCGCTATCTCGTTCTTCGAACAAACAACGGCGATTCGCCGAACCGCCGAGGACCGCTTCACCGCGGCGTTGGATCCGGCGTGGTGGGTCGTGCGCGGCCCCCATGGCGGCTACTTGTCCGCGATCATCCTGCGGGCCCTGACCGAAGGACTCGACGACGCAACCAGGCCGATCCGGTCGTTCACGACGCATTTCGTAGCGGCGCCCAAGAGCGGCGATCTCGACATCGAGGTCAAGCTCGAGCGAGCCGGGCGATCGATGTCCTTCATGACTGCCCGGGCGGACCAAGACGGGAAGCCGATGGCGATGGCACTCGCCGCTTTCTCGGCCGAGTGGCCGGGTCTGTCATTCGACAACGCGCCGATGCCCGAGGTTGGCTCGCCGGATGAAGGGTTCCCCGTTCCGATCGAGGGCGATCAGGTCCCTGCGTTCCTAAAGAACTTCGACATGCGGTGGACGATCGGCGACCCACCATTCACGGGTTCCAAGAAAGCAGAGCTCGGCGGGTGGTTCCGCATGCGGGACACGGTTGTGGCCGATGCCTGCGTGGTCGCTTGCCTTCTCGATGCCTGGGCGCCGGCGATCTTTCCGATCGCGACGCAACCGGTGGTGGCGCCCACGATCGATCTGACTATGCACTTCCGGACGCCTCTGCCGCTTCCAGACGCTAAGCCCGAAGACTTCTTCCTCGGACGGTTTCACTCCAGTCTCGGACGCGAGGGATTCTTCGAAGAAGACGGCGAGATGTGGACCCAGGATGGCCGCTTAGTCGCTCAATCGCGACAGCTGGCGTTGGGACTTACTTAGTCGACGTTAGTTCGACGAAAAGCGGAGCACGTCGATACCGCGATGCAGGTCGATCGCGTAGACGATGTCGTCGGTGGCCCAATAAGTTGCGATCGTCTCGCCCCCGAACGGAGTGAAGTAACCGACCTGCGATATCTGGCCGGTGGGACTCACCTTCAAGAACCGCGCGCCGTGCTCGAAGAAGCCCGCGGCGACGAGGCCCCCGTTGTTGAATGTCGGATGATCGTCGAACCACATGTTCGTGCAGCCCCACACTCCGGCCGGTGGATCGCCATCGGTATAGGTGCCGTTGGCGACCCGGAACTCGTCGATGACCGAGAAAGACCGCGTCCTTTTCCACTTCGAGGCATCCCAGGTCATGAATGCGCCCGACTCCTCGTTGCATGTCTGGGATATCGGCGTTTCTCCCTGGACCAGGTAGAAGCGATCCTTGCCCCCGTTCGGCCACCGGTTCGAGTGGATCAGGCGGTTGTCGTGCGTGCTTCCCTGAGCGATGACCTTGGGCTTCGCCGGGTTCTTGCGTGCGTCGAGCAGGTACATGACACGCGTTGAGGTCAGTACGAGCCCCGGCGCCACTTCCGTCACATCGAAGCCATCGTTGGGATTGAACGAGCCCCAGTTGCCGACCACCTTGGGGTTCACCGGATCGTGGAGATCCACGATGTTGCCTCGGGAGCCGTACGCGTAAGTGCAGCGGAGCACGCAAGAGAACGTGTGGTCGTTGACGCCGGACACCTCAGCGATCTTCACGGGGGCGGTCTTGTCCTCGATATCCCAGATCTGCAACAGCCCACCTTGCACCCGCGCCGATCCCTGTTCGTCCTGGATCAGAAGGATCTTCCCGTTTGTATCTATGTCCTCCATGGGGAACGTGACGCCGATCGGCGTAAGGCTGAGTAGCTGTGGGTCTTCAGGTGTGGAGATGTCGTAGATCGAGAAGGACTTGGCCCCGCCGACATAAAGATGCTTGCCGACAATCCGGGCTCCCGTCTGCGCCCCGGCCTCGAACGGCACGGTCTTCACATAGGTCACGTTTGGGCTCGTGAAGCCGGCTCCCCCCGCCGGTGCGGCTGGCGACACCGCGCCCACGCCGATAACCAGGGCGATGGCCAGTGTGCGGACGCGGCGAAGTGGCCTCATGCCCCAGGGATTCGCCCTCAGAGGGGGCGGTTCCTCCTCGGCAGGGAAAAGGGACACTTCGGGCGAATACTCCCGAAAGATTCGTCAGCGCACTAGGGGGGCCCCGGATGAAGAAGCTCATCGCCGTTCTCACTCTTACCTTGCTCACCTCCATCAGCCTGGCTCCGGCCAGCGCAGGGCCGACCGAGGGCGGCTATACCTCCGACAACGTCGAGTACCTCAAGCACATCGCGTTCGAGGAGGGCACGGCGACAGGCATGAAGGTGATCGGCAAGTACCTGTACCTCACCTCGTGGAAGTCTTTCTCGATCTACGACGTGTCGGATCCCTTGAACCCCGTCAGACTTTCGATAACCCCGTTCGGATTCAAGTTCGAGAACGAAGACGTTGCCACGAACGGCAAGATCATGATCTTCTCCGAGCAGCTCCCTCAGAACGTCCTCCACGTCTGGGATGTGGAGGACAAAGAGAACCCTCAAGAGATCGGAACGCTGGACGGCGGCGGCGGCCATACGTCGGAGTGCATGCTCAAGTGCAAGTACACCTATTCCTCCACCGGCGTGATCGTGGACCTGCGCGACCCGGCCAAGCCGAAGCTCGCCGGCAACTGGGCTGAGGGGATGCCGGCGTCGGGCGCACACGATCTCAACGAGGTTGCCCCCGGACTGATGCTCAGCTCTTCCAACCCGATCCTCTATCTCGACGGACGCAAGAACCCCACCAAGCCGAAGCTTCTGGCCGTCGGCGAAGACGAGCGAGTGACGGGAGGCATCCACTCGAACCGGTGGCCGAACAAAGCCACGGAGGATTTCGTCCTGTTCTCTTCGGAATCGAACGGAACCGGTCGCTGCACCGGGGCGAATGGAGCGTTCATGACGTGGGACACACGCGGCTGGAAGAGAACGCACCAGTTCAAACTGACCGACATCTACCAGTTGAGCAGCGGTACTTACACCGACGGCAGTCCTCCCGCCAACGGTCTGGGGTGCTCGGCCCACTGGTTCCAGGAACACCCCGACTATGAGAACGGGGGCCTCGTAGCGCTCGGCTCGTACGAGCACGGCACCCGCTTCGTCGAGATCTCCTCGAAGGGGAAGATCAAAGAGGTGGGCTACTTCGTTCCCTGGGGCGGCTCGACCTCGGCCTCCTACTGGCTCACGGACGAGATCGTTTATGCGATCGATTACTCGCGTGGGATCGACATCCTTAAATTCAACGCCAAGTAACTCAGAGGGGCCGGATCCGACGGAAGTGGTGGGAACGGAAGCGGGGTCTCGTTTGTTCTCTAGACTGGAGAACAACAAAGGAGGACCGAGATGACCGAGAAAGCCACCTTCGCAGCGGGTTGTTTCTGGGGCGTGGAAGCGGATTTCCGCAAGATCGAGGGAGTCCTCAACACCAAGGTGGGCTATATCGGTGGCCACACCGAGGATCCGTCCTACAAAGAGGTCTGTTCCGACCGAACCGGCCACGCAGAGGCGGTTCAGGTGGAGTTCGATCCCGACAAGGTCGCTTACGAAGACCTACTCGAGGTGTTCTGGAGCGGCCACGACCCCACGCAGGTCAATAGGCAAGGGCCCGACTACGGAAGCCAGTACCGGACAGAGATCTTCTTTCACACGCCGGAACAAGAGGTGACGGCCACGCGCTCGAAAGCCGAGGCTCAATCTCGGTTCCGCAAGCCGATCGCTACGGGGATCACCCCTGCCCCCACATTCTTTGAAGCCGAGGAGTATCACCAGCGTTACCTCGAGAAGAAGGGCCTTGCTTCCTGCACCATCACCCTTCAGGAGGCCTGAGCCGCGTAGCCGCAGGGCGCAGAGGATCGGCCTCGGCCTGAAGAACTCCGGAGGCGGCGGCCTTCAGGACCAGAGGGGCGGCGGTCTCCTCCAGATCTGCAACGTCCCTCGGGAGAGGGACGATCACCTCGAGCACACCCGAGTCCCATCGGCCGGGACGGGCACCCATCTGATGTAGTAGATCGAGGACCGCTCGGTTCTCACCAAGGGTCCATGCACGGAATGCTTCGATGCCGTGTTGGATCGCGGAGCGCGCCATCAGCCACAACAGAGTCGACCCGATCCCACGGTGGTGGAGCTTGTCGACAACCGTGACGGCTCCTTCCGCGATGTTGGGTTCGCCCGGGGTCCTGATCCAGCGACCCACCCCGGCTCCTGGCTCGCCCGGGAGATCGGGCATGGTCGCCATCCATGCGAAGTGGTCGTTGAAGTCGACCTCTGTCAGGTACTTGAGCTGAGCGTCCGAGAAGTGGTCGAAGTGACGAAAGAAACGCATGTATCTGGATTCGGCTGATAAGTGCTCAAGTCCCGCTTCCAGTCGGCTTTTGTCATCGGGCCGGATCGGCCGGAACAGGATCCTCGTGCCGTCGTCGAGGTCGGCCTCGAAGGTCTCCGAGGGAGCCGGAGCGGTTCCGGATGCAGCCATAGTTCTATTCTCCCCTGATGAGCAGAGACCTCATCGAGGCGTTGATCTCAGGGGCGCCGTACGCCTCGCAGCTGGGGATTCGCCTGGTCGAGACGGAACCCGATCGCGCAGTGCTCGAGATGCCGTTCAAGGAATCGCTCGTAACGATCGCCGACATCGTTCACGGCGGTGCGATCTCATCCCTGATCGACACGGCTGCGACCGCGGCGGCTTGGTCCGTAACGGAGCTGCCCGAGAACCCGCGTGGCACGACGGTCGCGCTAACGGTGAATTTCGTCGCTGCCGCGAAAGGGGTCGACCTGACTGCCTCGGCCCGGGTGATCAGAAGGGGCCGGTCGTTGTGCTACTGCGACATCGAGGTCGTGACGCCTGCCGGCGACCTCGTAGCGAAGGGACTCGTCACGTATAAATTGGGCTGATGGTCGAGACCATCACCTGCAAGTTGGGCTAGCGACGCCTCGGTTTCGTCTCGGCTACAACCCTGCGTACGTCCTCCACCGTTGCGGAGCTCTTCTCTAGTCGCTCGTTCGGCCCGGCATTCTTGTCTTGGACACCGGAGAGCGAAACGATCCGCACGTCGGGGAAGTCCCGGCGCAGTTGTTCCGAAACTTCGTCGCCGGTCATCTGGGGCAGAAGAGAGTCGACGAACACGAGATCCGGTTGGAACTCACGGCAGACCTCGATCGCCTGGGGGCCGTCTCCCGCCAGCTCCACATCGCTGACGGTCGGCTCCAGGAGGAGCGTGACCTCCATCAATTGCTGGAAACTCTGGTCGTCATCCACGACCAAGACCCTTAAGCCCATCTAAACCCTCGCTTTGCTAGGCACCATCGTCTCTGTACCCACGTCGGCTGGCTCTAAGCCTTTCCCGGGGGTCTTTAGTCCCTCAGCACGACCTCGTACACGTGGGCCCAGTGCTTCCCGGTCACGAAAAGTCGATCGGACCCGGACATGTAGGCGATGCCGTTGGTGACATCCGCATCCTCGGATTCCATCGCCCTGAGGCTCGACATGTTGTAGCTACCCGTCACGTCGCCGGTCGACGGATCGATCCTAACGATCCGATCGGTAGGCCAGACGTTGGCCAGGATCTGCCCCTTGACCCATTCGAGCTCGTTCAGACCGGTGACCGCCTCGTCCCCATCCATCACCTTGATCCGCCGTTTGATCTCGAAGTCATCGGCGTTTCGGAAGACGATCTCGCTGGTTCCGTTGCTCATCACGAGGTGGCGTCGATTGTGCGTCAACCCCCAACCTTCTCCCTCGTAGGTGAGTTTCTTTACAACGCGCCAGGTATCGAGTGCGTAGACGAATGTGACGTGTTCTCTCCAGGTGAGTTGATAGATGCGTTTCTTGAAAACCGTCACGCCTTCGCCGAAGTACTTCTGGTTCTTCTCGATCTTCCTCTTCACCTTGCCCGTTTCGAGGACGACTCGTCGCAAGTCGGATTCCCCGTATCGACCCGTGCCCTCGTAGAGCTTGCGGCCCATGAAATCGAGCCCCTGAGTGAATGCACCAGAGTCGTGAGGAAACGTGTCGATCAATACGAAAGAGGTTGGGTCCTGGGCGGGAGCCGAGCCCGCCATCATCAGGAGCAGTGCAGCGGCGGCGATCACTCGCAAGGAGCGTTTCAAGCGCGTCATAGCATCCGACCCACTTCGAGCACAGCGCGAGCGTGGCGACGTGCGGACCGGGAGCTCATCGCTCCTCCGGGAAGTTCCACGACGAACGAGATGTGGCCCGGGAAACGGTGGTTCTGCCATCGAGTGGCGGTGCCGTGAAGTTTCCCGATGTCCTTGAGAGGGAGGTCGACCAGCCTGGCGTAGCGACGTTGCACGGCGCGGTGCTTCGGCATCTTGACGACGAGCGACATCTGCTGGTGGTACCAGATCGTGATGTCCGGACGATGCTCGACCACGAAATCGCGCACGGCGCGCGACTCGGGCTCGGAGAAGGGTCGGGGGCCGGGGTAGTAGGTGTCCCCAGGCTCGCCTCCCCCTCTCCACTGGTAGGAAAAGTTGCGGTTGAGATCGATCCCTCGAGAATTCTGGCGCGTCCCGGCAGTCGATCCATCCGGGTTGAAATCATCGACCAACCATAGGTGGAGGTCCGCGGGCAGGTGCATCCGGCGCAGGGTCCGGATGACTGCCTTTCCCGCGCACTCGTTGCCGTGTATGCATCCGACGACCAGCACTTTGTGATTGCTGGAGGGCTCTCCCAACTCGCGCACGTGGATGGGGCGGCCTTCGACCGAACGACCGATCCGAGAGCGCGCGGCCGTAGCGCCATCCGCCACGATCAGACACAACAGAACACATGTGGAGATCCGCTTCATGACATCCGCTTCAGTCTTCGGCGAAAGACCTTTACGTCACGCCAGAGCCAATCGGTGTGGTCGTTGCGCCACCCCTGGAGGTCTCGGAAATAGGAACTGTTATTCGCCATGGCGTGTCCGATCACGTCTCCCATGCGGATCCCGAAGCGCGCACGGAGATAAGAGACGAGTTTCAGTGCCGCACCGATCTGTGGGCGGCGCTCGAGGATCTGGCGGTCGGCCCAGTGCGACGACTTGCCGGCCTCCTGCACCATCTCGATCCCCACCGATCTGTGATTCAGCCCGATCGCGTGACGACAGCGAACACCCGGTTGAACCGTCTCGTAGATGGTCCCGTCCTTATCGACGATGTAGTGAGCGCAGACTCCCGGGAGCTCGCCCCGGTTCGGCGAGTTGGACGCGAAATGGTTGCGAGCCGATTCATACGAAGGGCCTGCGGTGAAATGCAGCACGATCACTTTCCGGCGGGTGAGGTGCCAGGTCCGAGTGCCGTAATGACGCTTTGAATACGCCCCCATCTGCCTCTTGCGCTGAGGCCCGTATGGGATGTGATCCTCGACGATGCGGGGCTGTTTCGCCTGAGCACCATTGCGTTGAAAGCTGGTGATCGGATGCGCGCTCGCCGAACCAGCTACGAGAAGCAAAGCGATCAATGCAAACCGGAGGGCCTTCACTCCGACAGTTTAGGAAGACCTCCGGTTAAGTCTGTCTGGAAGGAAGGTGATGGGCTCGGCCATCGCCCAGAACAGGATTGAAACTCCGGGCGAAGCTGCGGGCCTTCTTCTCGCACGAGCTCGACATATCGAGCTCCTTCCTGCTGCTGAAGACGCAGGTGTCGTAGCCCGGCCCCCCTTTCATGCGATCGATGCCGGGCCCACCGTTGATCTTGTCGTCACCC
>DASQLQ010000094.1:0-2719 GCA_035629935.1 Actinomycetota bacterium | reverse complement strand
TTCCCCTTGTCCGTCTACGTCTTCAGACACATGCGTCTCTTCGGGCCCGTGACCGCGGTGGCCGGCATCCTGTACACGATCCCGAGCCTGGCGTTGTTCGCGGTGCTCGTGCCGATCACCGGTCTCGCCTCGACACTGACGGCTGAGATCCCTCTGGTCATCTACACGCTGTTGATCCTCATAAGAAACATCGTGGCGGGGCTCGATGACGTGTCTCCCGACGTGAAGGAAGCCGCGCAGGGCATGGGCTACACGCGCCGCCAGATGCTGTGGCGGGTGGAGATCCCGCTGGCGTTGCCGACGATCGTCGCCGGGTTACGGATCGCTACGGTCACCACGATCGGGCTCGTCACGGTGACGGCGATCATCGGTAAGGGCGGCTTCGGTTACTTCATCCTTCTTGGTCTCACCCGGACGTTTTCGACCGCGATCATCCTGGGGGCCGCGCTTTCGATGCTGCTGGCCGTTCTGGCGGACGTGGGGCTGCTGTGGCTAGAACGTCGACTAGCGCCATGGGTGCGGGCACAGAGAGCAGCAGCCTGATGTTCGGCGACCTGATCCGCTGGTTCGGAGAATCGCCGGACATCCTGGAGCAAGTGGGGCGTCATCTCTATCTGTCCTACGTGCCAGCCGTGGCGGCTCTGCTTGTGGCATTACCGATCGGCCTCTACATCGGCCATAAGAGGCGATTCGGGTTCATCGCAGTCACTCTCGCAAACCTCGGCCGAGCCATCCCCTCGTTTGCGATCCTGTCGTTGGCCCTCATCTTGTTCCTGGAGATGGGGATCGGGATCGGCGGGGACTTTGGTTTCTGGCCGACCTTCGCCGCGCTCTTCTTTCTGTCGGTGCCCCCGATCCTGGTGAACACAGACGTCGGCATACGCGGAGTTGACCGGGACACTGTCGAAGCAGCGCGAGGGTCGGGCTTCAGCGAATGGGGAGTCCTATCGCGGATCGAGCTGCCGCTTGCCGCACCCCTGATCGTGGCCGGGCTGCGCACCGCGGCGGTCCAGTCGGTCGCGACCGCGACGCTCGGCGCCTTCGTCGGTTCGGGGGGACTGGGCGATTACATCCGCTTGGGGATCCGAACGCACAACTACGACACCCTCCTGGGTGGAGCCATCTTGGTCGCCTTGCTGGCGATCGGGACCGAGTTCGGGCTTGGAGTCGTGGAAAGGCTGTTGCGACCCAAGACGTCGGCTGCCTCCAAGCAGCGACGCTCGAAGACCGGACCCTTGACCGACGTCGCGCACACGCGTCGAGGCGGAGGTCTCGCCACCTAGTTCATTGGGGTCCTACTGATGTAGGAGTAGCGGGCTAGGGTGGCGTGTCCGTTTTTGGGCGGGGCGGAAAACCCCGGTGATTTCTTAGAAAGGAGACTGACCCATGCGGAATTCCCGCAGCGCCGTCCTTGGGGCGGTCTTGCTCGCGTTGCTCCTGTTTGGGGCTGCATGTGCAGGACCGGGTGGGGACGCAGACGACAGCGGCACCGATACGGGTGCAGGGGAGCCGAAGGGCGAATTAACCGTCGGTTCCGACTCTTTCGCCGAAGCTCAGATCGTGGGCGAGATGTACGCGCAGGTGCTCGAGAACGCTGGTTACACAGTGCAACGTCAGCTCGATCTGGAATCCCGTGAGGTGCGCCTTCCCGCCATGGAGAACGGCGAGATCCAGATCGCTCCCGAATACCTCGCAAGCCTGTACTCCGTGCTGGACTCGAAGGCCGTCGAGAAGGCCGAACCGGGCGACCTCGGAGACCCGGCGATCGTGGCCGATCTGCTGGAGCCGCTGCTTACGGAGAAAGGCCTGGCTCTCCTAGCCCCCTCCAACGTGATCGACACGAACGCCTTCGTCGTATCCCAGGAGACGGCGGACGAGTTCGGTTTGACGGCCGTTAGCGATCTCGCGGACGTCGCAGGAGACATGACCTTGGGCGCTCCGCCGGAGTGTCCCGAGCGTCCCTTCTGCGCCCCCGGACTGAAAGAGGTCTATGGGGTGGAGTTCGGGGACTTCAAGCCGTTGGACTACGGCGCGACGATCACGGCGCTGTCGAAGGGCGCCATCGACGTCGGTCTCCTCTACTCGACCGATGGCTCTATCGCCGAGAACGGGTTCGTTCTGCTCGAGGACGACAAGCAGCTGCAATCGGCAGACGCCATCACTCCTCTCGTTACCGATGATGTCGCTGGTATGGAAGAGGTCGTCGGGTTGCTGAACGAAGTAAGTGCCGCCCTCGAGACGGATGCGATCACCGATCTCAACAAGCGAGCGAACGTCGACGTGGAAGATCCGGCCGACCTCGCTGCGGAGTACCTCGAGGAACTAGGTCTGCTCTAGGAGTACCTCGCCGGCTCGCACCTCCATCGCCAAGCGGTTCGATGGAGGTGCGAGCGGGCATACCCATCGCGGGTCGTAGGAGCACGACGGGTTGTAGGCGAAGTTGAAGTCGAGGACCAGCGCGTCCCCTTCGTTGCCGAGATCGGCTCCTTTTACGGTGTCGAGGAGGTAGCGCCCCGCTCCATAGGTCTCCGTGCCGCTGGTCCCGTCGCGGAACGGCAGGAAGATCCCTCCCCCGTACGTCTCGAGCCAGAAGACCTCGAGACTCACCTCTGCGTCGTTCAACGCGAAGGTGACGCGTCCGAAGCGTTCGAATCGCATCGGTACGCCGCCGCTCGTGCCGATCTCCATGCTTGCGGGTTCCATGGGTTCCACTAGAGCC
>DASQLQ010000093.1:0-10422 GCA_035629935.1 Actinomycetota bacterium | reverse complement strand
GCCCTGGCTCTTCCGTTCGCCGATAACTCGTTCGACCACGTGATCGTGTCCGAGGTGCTCGAGCACATCCCGGCAGACGAAGCAGCGATGGCCGAGATAGCGCGAGTTTTGAAACCGGGGCGGACCGCCGTCGTGACAGTGCCGCGATTCTGGCCCGAACGGATCTGTTGGGCGCTGTCCAAGACCTACACGTCGAGCGCGGGAGGCCACGTGCGGATCTATAGATCACCCGAACTGATCGACCGTCTGGGACGAGCCGGGCTCACGTTCATCGCAACGCACCACGCTCATGCGTTCCACTCCCCTTACTGGTGGGTCAAGTGCGCGGTGGGTGTAGATCGGGACAGTGCCCTGCCCGCCCGCATGTACAAGAGTTTCCTCGAATGGCAGATCGTGAACCGCCCTCCACTGGCCGACGGCCTAGAGCGCGCTCTGGACCCGTTCATGGGGAAAAGCCTGGTCGTGTACACGAGAAAAGCAGCGAACGAAGCAGAGGCGAGACGCGTTGCTTGACGTCGCCTCGACCGCGACCGCGATCGCCGCCATCCAAACCGAAGACGGAGCCATCCCTCACTGGCCCGGCCACCATGCTGATCCCTGGAACCACGTCGAAGCCGTAATGGCATTGAGCGTTGCCGGTCTCGATGCAGAAGCACGCCGAGGGTACCGATGGCTTTCTTCGACCCAACGAGCCGATGGCGCGTGGGCCGCGGCTTACATGGGTGACGTGGTTACCGATCCAACCCTCGACGCGAACTTCTGTGCGTACGTTGCAACCGGCGCCTGGCATCACTTCCTGACCTCCGGCGACTCTGCATTCCTCGACGAGATGTGGCCGGTAACGGCGCGGGCTATCGACTTCGTTCTGGGATTGCAGACGAAAGAGGGCCACATCCTGTGGGCGCGCGACGAGCGGTACCAACCGTGGCCCGGTGCCCTGCTGACATCGTCGGCCAGCATCTATCTGAGCCTTCGATGCGCGATCGCCATCAGTGAAACGGTGGGCGAGGACCGGCCGGACTGGGAGTTGTCTCTTACTTGTCTGGAGGAGGCCATCCTCGAACACGAGGATCTCTTCGTAGCCAAGGATCGGTTCTCGATGGATTGGTACTACCCGGTGTTGACGGGGGCCATCACAGGTGATGATGCCCGCGATCGCTTGCTGGATCGCTGGGACGAGTTCGTGATCGAGAACCGGGGATGCCGCTGCGTCTCGGATCGCCCGTGGGTCACCACCGGAGAAACGGCCGAGTTGATCCTCGCCCTGGATGTAGCCGGCCTGCATGAAGAGGCCCACGTGATGTTCGAGTGGTTGCAACATCTGCGGGCCGATGACGGCGCGTACTGGATGGGAGCGACATCCCCCGATGGCACGATCTGGCCACGACACAAACCGACCTGGGGATCCGGATCGGTCGTCCTCGCAGCAGACGCCTTGTCGCGCATCACCCCGGCATCGGGTTTGTTCCGCGGCGAAACGTTCGTTGTCCAGCCAGAGCTGGCGGAAGAGGTTTAGACCCGTTCCAGCACCCGGAGACTTCCCTCGTGTGCCACCTCTTTGAAAGAACCCGATCCGACCGCTTGTCTGAAGATCAGGAATGGCGGCCGTCCACCTTCTTCCGGATCCTCGAAGACGTCATGGATCGCCAGTAGTCCTCCGTGCATCACGTGAGGCGCCCAGCATGCGTAGTCATTGCGCGCAGCCTCTTCGCTGTGCCCGCCATCGATAAAGACCAGTCCGAGTGGAGTGTCCCAGTGCTGCACGACCGTGCCCGACTCCCCCACGATGCCGATCACCACATCCTCGAGACCTGCATCGGAGAGCGTCCGCCGGAAGAAAGGCAGCGTGTCGACGACTCCCGTCGACGGATCGACCAACCGGGGGTCATGGAAAGTCTCACCCGGCTGCTGCTCCTCGGAACCCCGGTGGTGGTCGATCGAATACACGACGGTGTTCCGCTCCCGGGCAGCTGCACCCAGATAGACGGCCGACTTCCCGCAATACGAACCGATCTCCAGGAGGGGTCCTACCTTCCCAGCCCTCAGGCCGGCTTCGTATAACGCCAGCCCCTCTTCCTCCGGCATGAAGCCGATCGCCTCTTCGGCGTGCTTGCGCAGGCGCTCGTCCACGGGGGAAGGGTACGTGGCGAGTGTGTGTTGTCGTTAGGCTCGCTCCTCAAAACCAAACCCAAGGAGATGCAGCGTGGCTGGAACGATGGATGCGATCCGGGAAGCGATCCTCGCGGGAGCCCCCGGGGAAGAGATTGCGAACCTAGAACTCCCCGAAACAGTTCTTGCTGCTTTCGTCCGAAAGGACGAGCAGGAGATGTTCGAGGGGATCGACCATCAGGACAAAGATCCCCGCAAGTCCCTACACGTCGAGCAGGTGCCCACTCCCCCACTCGGTCCGAACGAATGTCAGATCGCGGTCATGGCCTCGGCCATCAACTTCAACACGGTGTGGACGTCCATCTTCGAACCTCTTTCGACCTTCAAGTTCCTCGAGAAGTTCGCCAAGACGGGTGAGCTCGGCGCACGTCACAACCTCGACCACCACATCGTCGGTTCGGATGCATCCGCAGTCGTGTTACGCACCGGCCCCGGCGTTACGAGATGGAAGCCGGGCGATCGTGTGACCGTGCATTGCAACTACGTCGATCTCGAAGCACCCGAAGGACATGACGACTCGATGATGGATCCGGGTCAAAAGATCTGGGGCTTCGAGACGAACTTCGGTGGCCTCGCCGAGATCGCGATGGTCAAGGCGAACCAGCTGATGCCGATGCCCACCCACCTGACGTGGGAGGAGGCCGCTGTGCCCGGGCTGGTGAACTCGACCTCGTACCGGATGCTCGTCTCGCGCAACGGCGCCAACATCAAACAGGGAGATGTGGTCCTGATCTGGGGCGCGACGGGAGGCCTCGGTGGGTTCGCCGTCCAGTACGTGCTCAACGGTGGGGGCATCCCCGTTGGAGTCGTTTCATCGCCGGAGAAGGTCGAGCTGTTGCACGAGATCGGTTGCGAACACGTCATCGACCGAAAGGCCGAGGGCTATCAGTTCTGGGACGGCGACAAGCAGAACCAGAAGGAGTTCGTCCGCTTCGGAAAAACCATCCGCGGGTTAGTGGGCGAAGACCCCGACATCGTCTTCGAGCACCCCGGCCGGCAAACCTTCGGCGCCAGTGTGTTCGTCACCAAGCGCGGAGGAAAGATCGTCACTTGCGCGTCGACATCGGGTTACAAGCACGAGTACGACAACCGGTACCTCTGGATGATGCTCAAGGACATCATCGGGTCACACTTCGCCAACTACAAAGAAGCGTGGGAAGCGAACCGGCTGATCAATCTCGGCATGATCCATCCGATCCTCAGCAAGACCTACCCGCTGGCCGAAACGGCGGAGGCCGCCTTCCAGGTGCACAACAACCTCCACAAAGGAAAGCTCGGGATCCTGGTGCTGGCGCCGGACGAGGGACTGGGCATCCAAGACGATGCCAAGCGGGCCAAGTTCGCCGACAAGATCGACGTCTTCAAACGTTTTAGCGACTAGCCCGCGCTTTCGCTCCGGGTGCCGACCTGTCTCGCCGGAGTGAACCCGCGTGGCTTGAAGATCAGATCGTCGTACAACACGAAGTCATCCAGCGAGAAGGTTGCATCCGGGTCCTTCAGGGAGTACTTGCGCACGAGACCGTAATAGGACGCCCACTCGGTGTACGTGCTGGGGGGGCCGATCAGGTAATCGCAACGAGCCAGTGCATAGAGGTCTTCGACCTCGTTCCCCGTCCCGAACCTCACGGAAAACTCGGCGAAGATAGTCTCGTCTAGGGGTTCGTCGGAGCACACAACATAGGCAACAGGCTCATCGAACAGCGTCTGCATGTGCCTCATCGCCGGCAGGTACTGGGCCACCTCGAAGAAGAACGCCCCTTGGAGGTACCGCGCGAAGTCGCCACGGCGGATGTGGATCCCCACGACGACACCGGCTTTCTCCCGGAGGGGATCGACAACCCCCATCACCGCATCGTGGTGCCGGCGGTGCGGGGTGAAAAGCTCGATGATCTCGTCCCGGTGCTTCGTGAGCTCCATGTGCCGGAAATTGAATCCATTAAGGATCACGAGATCGTTCTTCCGCAGGATCTTCCGTACCCGCCTGTTGTCCAGTTCGAATCTCGTCCCTCGAGGCAGGTCGAACACGGCTAGCCCCTCCACCGCGCCCAGCTTGAAGTGGTCGTCCGCACGTTCCTTCAGCCGCGATCGCCAACGGCGCGAACGGATGCGTCGCGGATGGCGGCACCAGGGATCGTCTTCGAAGGCCGGGAAGTAACGCCCGTACTGCGCGAAGCCCGGATTCATCACGTCGTGCGAGGTCTCCCGCGCGATCGCAACGACGTGGGCGAAGGTCCGCAAGCGGTTACCCAAACGGCCGGCGTGGCCCGTGATCACGATCATTCGAGGGGGTGGGTCATGTCCTCGGGGCGCACCCACTTGTCGAAATCGGCCTCGTCGACGTATCCGAGCTCGGCCGCCGTTTCCTTGAGTGACTTACCCTCCCGATAGGCCTTCAGCGCGATCTCGGCCGACCTCTCGTAGCCGATGTGGGGGTTGAGCGCGGTTACGAGCATGAGCGAGTTCTGGAGATGATCGTTTATGACGTCCCTGTCGGGCTCTATGCCCACCGCACAAAAGTCATTGAAAGCCTTGCAGGCATCGGCCAGCAGCGAAGCAGACTCGAGAACGTTGTGCAGCATGACCGGCTTGTAGACATTGAGCTGGAACGCCCCCTGCGAACCGGCGAATGCAACAGCCGCGTCGTTCCCGAACACCTGCACACACACCATCGTCATCGCTTCGGATTGCGTCGGGTTGATCTTGCCCGGCATGATCGACGACCCCGGCTCGTTCTCGGGGATCTTGAGCTCGGCAATCCCGGCGCGCGGCCCCATCGCGTAATACCGCACATCGTTCGCGATCTTGAAGAGGACGATGGCCAAGGTCCTGAGCGAGGCACTCACTTCGACCATCCCATCGTGCGCAGAAAGAGCAGCGAACTTGTTGGGAGCTGCCACGAATGGTTTGCCGGTTTCCTTTGCCAAGACTTCGGCAACCTTCTCGCCGAACTTCGGGTGCGCGTTCAACCCGGTGCCAACCGCCGTCCCCCCGATCGCCAGCTCGTAGATGCTGGGGAGAGCGGAGCCGATTCCTGCGACTGCTTGATCGATCTGAGCGACCCAGCCGGAGAAAACCTGGGAAAGCCGAACCGGGGTTGCATCTTGAAGATGCGTGCGCCCCACCATGACCACATCCGTGAACTCGCCGGCTTTCGAGTCAAGCGTGTCGCGCAATCTCTTCACTGCGGGAAGGAGGACGTCCTCGATCTCTTCGACCGCCGCGACGTGCATCGCAGTCGGGAATGTGTCGTTGGAGGACTGGCCCCGATTGACGTCATCGTTCGGGTGGACCGGTTCCTTGGACCCGACCTCTCCGCCCGCGATCTGGATCGCCCGGTTCGCGATCACCTCGTTCGAGTTCATGTTGGACTGAGTTCCGGACCCTGTCTGCCACACGACGAGGGGGAACTCTTCGTCGAGCTTTCCTTCGATCACCTCTTGAGCGGCTTTCGAGATCAGCTCGACTTTCTCGGGAGGAAGCTGGCCCAGCTCCCCGTTGGCGAGGGCCGCAGCCTTCTTCAACAGCCCCAGAGCACGGATGACTCTGCGGCCCCAGACGAATCGCTCCCGGCCGATCGGGAAGTTCTCGATTGAGCGCTGGGTTTGAGCCCCCCACAACCGGCCCTGGGGGACCTTCACACTGCCGAGGCTGTCCTTATCCACCCTGTATTCGCTCACATCTACATCATCGCGGACGCGTGTCGCCCTGCCATCGTTCCTGAGAGACGAAAAGCCGACTCGAGCTTGGTTCTAGTCGGTGGCTCGATTAGCCGGAGGCCTTTCGCCCTTCCACAGACGCCATCCCATGATGAATAGCCAGACGATGAAGCCAAAGGAAGCGACGGGGAACAGGATGTTCGCCGTCAGGTTCGTGATGCCCCGGACGTACTGGATCGATCCGGTGAGCAGCCCCAATGCACCTGCCGCCACGGCGAGATAGCCGAGGCCCTTTGGTTGCGAATCGTCATTTAGGACGGTCACCCCGAACAGCACCGGCGTCAAACCGAAGAGGGAACCGATCGTCCCGGTGAACAAAGCGAAAGACACCTCGGTGACCGCCGTCCCCGCAGCCATGGTTTCGGGCCCATGGTTGGCCATCAGATTCTCCGCCACGTGCTTCATCGCCGGCCCATCAATGAGAACGGTGATGAACGCCACCGTGACGCCGGCGATCGCCGAGGCGAGTGCGAACCGAGCCCAGGTCGCCGCCGGCCCGTCCGTGAAAGACCATCCGATAGCCACTAGCCCGACCAGGGCTAATGCCAACGACCAAGCGATCATGAGATGAACACCGGTCCATATATCGCTGGCGGCGACCATATGGAGTTCGTTCATCACACTCTCGGTAGCTGCGGAAGATCTTGGATGCAGTCCGTTGAAGACCATTCCTATAACCGCGCCGATCATCGCTGCGAGGCCGCCGAGCCTCAATACCGATCTATCGAGCACAATCCCCCCCTTGTCCTCGTCAGAATGCGCTGTCAAGTAGCTCGGTTACGCGGGGACGCGGTAGATGATCGCGTCGCCTTGCCCGCCCCCACCACAAAGGGCCGCTGCGCCGATGCCACCACCGCGGCGCTTCAGTTCGTACAGCAGCGAGACCGTGATGCGTGCGCCGGTGCAACCGATCGGGTGTCCAAGTGCGACGGCTCCCCCGTTCACGTTGACCTTCTCTTCAGCTTCCTTATTGCCGTTGTAGAGCATCCCGACGGCGTGCTGCGCGACCGATGCGAAAGCTTCGTTGATCTCGAGAAGGTCGATGTCGTTCGGCGACAGACCCGACTTCTTCAACGCTGCCTGGATCGCAAGTGCAGGAACGGTATGGAGGTAAGGCGGTTCTTCGGCCGACATCCCGTGCGCAAGGATCTCTGCGATCGGCGTGATCCCGAGCTCCTGTGCGCGCTCCGCGCTCATGACGACGACTGCGGCCCCTCCCTGAGAAACCTGCGACGCGTTCCCGGCCGTGATGGTGCCTTCTTTCTGGAAGGCAGGTTTCAACTTCGCCAGCGTCTCAACAGTGGTCCCGGGTCGCACACCTTCATCGGTGTCGAAGACCAGCGCGTCGCCTTTCCGCTGCGGGACCTCGAGCGGCACGATCTCGTCCTTAAAGCGCCCTTCGTTGATCGCTGCTTCGGCACGCTGGTGTGAACGCGCCGCCCACTTGTCCTGGTCCTCACGGGAGATCTTGAACTCCTTGTTCACATCGTCAGACTGGTCACCCATGTGGACGTGGTTGAACGCGTCCCACAAGCCGTCGTAGATCATCGAATCCACGACCTTCCCGTCACCCATGCGGAAACCGGTGCGCGCTTTAGGCAATAAGTAGGGGGCCTGGTCCATCGATTCCATCCCACCGGCGACAACGACGGAGGCTTCACCGGAGCGGATCATCTGATCGGCCATCGCGATCGCGTTCAATCCCGACAGACAGACCTTGTTAATCGTGATCGCCGGGACACTCGTGGGGATACCGGCCTTGACGGCCGCCTGACGAGCGGTGATCTGCCCGGTCCCCGCCTGCAGGACCTGCCCCATGATCACGTAATCGACCTGCTCGGGCGAGATGCCGGCGCGCTCGACCGCTCCGGCTATCGCCCGCGCTCCGAAATCGACGCCGGCGAGATGGGACACCTTGCCGTTGAACTTTCCTATGGCGGTGCGAGCAGCAGATGCGATGACTGTGGGGGCCAATGGGGGCTCCTTTCGGCCAGTTGGCGTGGGTAAGACTCCATTCTAAGGAGAAGGAAGCCCCTCGGAGGGAGAATGCATGTCTGAGCTATTTACGTGTGGCCGGTGGCAGGTGGCACCCGGCAAAGAAGATGAGTTCGTTGCCGCCTGGCGTGAGCTCGCCGACTGGACCTCAACGAGCATCTCGGGCGCTGGGTGGGCCAAACTGTTGCGCGATCGCGAAAATCCCAACGTCTTTCTGAGCTTCGGACGATGGGACAGCATGGGCGCCCTACAAGAGTGGCGGTCAGCGGGCGGGTTCACCGAACGGATCGGCAAGATGCGCGGCCTACTCGAAGACTTCGAAGCCAAGATCCTCGAGACCACCGCGGAGATCGAATGACGGTAGCGGTCGATGAACGCGGGCCGGTCACGATCATCACAATCGACAGGCCGGAGGTTCGCAATGCCGTCGATGGACCGACAGCAGCAGCGCTGATCGAAGCTTTCGAGACGTTTGCAGCGCGCGACGAGCAAAGGGTCGCCGTACTTACGGGGGCACACAGCACCTTTTGCTCAGGTGCGGATCTGAAAGCGTTGGCGGATGATCCCGCTCGTGCGAATCGTGTGGAGCCCGACGGGCCCGGACCGATGGGGCCTACCAGGATGGCGCTCGACAAGCCCGTGCTCGCAGCCATCGAGGGATACGCGGTGGCCGGCGGGCTCGAGCTCGCGCTCTGGTGCGACCTGCGGATCGCCGCGGAGGACGCCATCCTCGGCTTCTTCGATCGGCGATGGGGCGTCCCGCTGATCGACGGCGGCACGATCCGGTTACCCCGGCTGATCGGACACAGTCGGGCGATGGACCTCTTGCTCACCGGGCGCGGGGTGGACGCGCGCGAGGCCCACTCGTTCGGGTTGGTGAATCGGCTCGCCGCCGCCGGCACGGCGCTCGAAACGAGCGTGGCGCTCGCCGAACAGATCGCGGAGTTCCCACAGACGTGCATGGTTTCCGACCGGGCCTCGGCGGTCGGTCAGTGGGGCCTCGACCTGGATGTAGCGATGCACCGCGAGTTCGAACTCGGGGTGGCCACGATCTCGTCGGGCGAGACTCAGGCTGGAGCGAAGCGATTCGCCGGGGGCCGGGGTCGCCACGGTGACTTCACCGATCTCTGAAGATCGCCCGACGTACCGACCCCAACCAGGGAAATCGCGGATACAAGAAACGTCTGATCCGATCATCGGCTCGGCGCAGGGTTCGACGGACGGGGTGCATCGGAAGGTGTCTGGGGTATCCCACCAACACGGCACGTGACCCCTCGACAGCTCGTCGGTACAGATACTCGATCATCCGCAGCCATCGACCGTTCCCCTTGTGCCGCGCCTCGATCGAAGCCTTGTCCAACCGAAGCCGTCGAAGCCGGAAACCATTTGGGTAACCCGCGTAGTGACGGATCCTGCACGGCACGAACCCGCGGATGATCACGACCGAGTTCCACTCCTCCGACAACCAGTGGGTTCCCGCCGTCCACTCGGTTTCAGACTCGGACGTCCAGGGCTTTTCGGTTCGGTAGCCGAGCAACTTCATCGCGGCAGCTTGCTCCCGCCAAGGATGGTCGATGAACTCGGTCAAGCTCCACATCGCGTCGAGGAAACGTTCCGTCTCGGGGGAGGCACGTAACAGCCAGACACCCACGTTCGGATTCCGGTTTCCCTCCAGCACGAGGGCTTGGAAGGCGGAAGCTGGAACTGAGTCGATCGGATCCTCCGACCAGTCGAGGACCACCGCGTCCGCGTCGATGAAAAGAAGCCAGTCGTACGACTGGATCAACCGACGCAGGAGGAGGGGCTTACCCCAGACCACAGGTCGATCGGCCGACGAACCATCACCGACTATGAGCTCATAGCCGTGGCGCTCCGCCAAAGCTCGCTTCGACTGCATGGTCACCGCCAGGATCTCGCTCATCGGCGCTGTACCGAACGTCACGAGGGCCTTTCTGCTCACACCCCATCTTCGCCCAGATCACCCTGGACGCGAAGAAGGGCCGGTTTACCGGCCCTTCTTCTTCTTGTGGCTACTTCTCGCTACTTGCGAACCGCTCTCATCACGATCGCACCCGAAGCCATCATCCCGAGGCCCAGAAGCATGATCTGCAGTGCCCCGGCACCGGTGAACGGAAGAACCGCGCCCGGCTGACGTGCACCCCTGACTACTGCCGGTGCAACTCCCGGTCGGAGTGCCGGCTTGCGAGTGACCGTAAGACCAAGCACCTTCGCCGGTGCTGCTACAGGTGCTGCAGGCGCCTGGATCACGTCGGGCTGGACGACGTCGTCATCGTCGTCGGAATCGTCGTCGCGATCCTTGTCACGATCGTCGTCGTCGTCGCAGTCCTTGTGACCCTTGGGCATGCTCTTGTCTTTGGGGCAGGTCTCGTCGACTTTGACATCATCGTCTTTGTCTTTCTTTTTGCCACCGCAGTTGCCGTTGTTGTCGTCTTCGAAGTCGTCGTCGTTGCCACAACCGTTGTTGCCGTCCTGGTCGGCCTTGTCGTCGCCGCCGGAACCGTTGGGCTTGTCTTTTCCGCCG